>NZ_JBHTLK010000038.1:0-40038 GCF_042678885.1 Saccharothrix hoggarensis | reverse complement strand
CAGCGGGTTCGTCACCGCGGTCGCGGGCGCGCAGGGCGGCCTTGATCCGAGCGGCCTCGTGCGCGGCCCACCGCTCGTCCGGCGAGAGTCCCGCGGCACGGCGGTCGACCGCGCGGGCCACCTCGGCGTCGTGGCCGGGCCGCAGCCGGTGCAGCCAGTCGTTGATCTCGATGACGCGCCAGAACAGGCGGTGCTCGGGGTCGAAGCGCTCCCTCAGCGTTCCGGGCACGTGCCGCATGGCCAGGTCGACCGCGCGCAACGCGTGCCACAGCGGCCGCAACCGCCGGTGGTCGCGGACCGCGTCACGCTGCCGCCCTGCCCGTTCCCGCAGGTCGGTCAGCCGCGGGCCCCACGCGGCGATGCTCGCCCCGACGACGACGATCGGCACCGCCAGGGTGAGGGCCTTCGGCGCGGCCACGGCCCACGCGTCGAGGTTCGCGCCGAGTCGGCTGCCGATGACGCCCACGAGCACCAGCACGGCGTAGCCGGACCCCACCAGGACGCCGATCGCGTTGATCCGCAGCCCGCGTCCCAGCCACGGCTGGTCCGGCGGCGTCTCCCCGGCCCACAGCCAGCACAGCCGCACGACGTTGAGCAGGCCGACGAGGTAGGCGACGTGGTACAGCACCAGCAGTTCGGCCAGGTACGGCGCGTCCGCGTACGCCGCCGGGAAGTCGCCGTGGTGCTCCTCGTCGGCGTCGCCCAGCACGAACAGCGCGATCATCGTCGCCAGCACGACGGCGGACGCCGCCAGCACCCGGCGGGTCGTCCGCCACGCCCGCTCGGGCGGGTGCCGCCAGTACAGCAGCATGGCCTGGTTCGCGGCGACGAACGCGACGCCGGACGTGTACACCAGCATCACGGACAGGTTCGGTATGCCGGTGAGCGAATCGACGCTCACGCCCACCGTCGGCGCGAGGAACAGGAACGCCGGCGCCGCCGTCACGCACGCGAGGCAGATCGGCAGCAGCGCCGGTCGCCGTTCGGGCGGCGCCTCCCGGTACGCCCACCACTTGTGCGCGAGCAGCACCAGCACGCCGACGACGCTGCCCAGGTAGAGGACGTCATCCACGGGAGCCCCGCTCGGGCGAGTAGCCGAACGAGTACCACGCCCGCGTCACGAGGTCGTCGCCGTCCGGGAGGGAAGGCTCGGCCGGCTGCCGTCCCGCCCAGTCGATCAACGCGCGGGTCAGCACGCCCGCGACGCGGTCGGCTTCCCGTTCGTCCCGGCGGGACAGGTCCGTGCGGCCCGCGAGGATGCGGAACATGGCGGGGGACAGGTCCGGGTAGAGCAGCCGGCGGCCCTCCTCGGCGTTGAGCCGCGGCGCGCGGTGGCCGCACAGCATGTGCGCGATCTCGTGCAGCAGGATGAGCAGCCGGTGCACCCAGCTGCGGGCCGTGGTGACGATGATGACGTGCACCTCGTCCTCGGTCACGGCCCACAGCCCGCTCGTGCCGCCCGCGCCGAGGTCGTCGAACCGCAGGATGATCTCCCGCCGCAGCCGCCGGGCCACCACCTCGCACAGCCGGACGCACACCGCCTCCGTGGTGGCGGACCGGTCCAGGTCGAGGTCGCGGATCAGGTCCTCGCTGAGCGCGCGCAGTTCCTTGGCCTTCATCAGGTCACCGTTCCCACCCGGCCGCCTACGTCGATCCCGTGCCGGTCACGGCCCGGCCGTCGGTGGGCTCGTCGTCGGCGGACGTCGCCGGCTCGTCCGGCTCCAGGGCGCGCCGGATGGCGTCCTCGGCCTCGACGCCGGGGTGCAGCGCCCGCACCAGCGCGAGCAGGATCTTGTTGCGGACGCCGGGCGGCGGCGGTTGCTCGGCGGTGCGCAGGATGACGGTGTTGACGCCGAGCTTGTCCATCGCCAGGCGGGTCTCCAGCTGCTCGTCCACGCGGGCGGCCAGCTCGTCGTCGAAGAAGTACGCGGGCGCGGCGCCGAACGCCTCGGCCAGCCCGAGGATGTGCTTCAACCGGGGGTTGTCGCTCGTGCCCGCGAGGAGTTCGCGCACGTAGTTGGCCGAGATGGACCCGTACGGGCCGGCGGTGATGCGGGCGGCGATCTCCTCCGGCGAGAACGGGCCCCGGTTCGGCGGGTACACGGTGTCGAACAGGTGCTTCAGCGCGCCTCGCCGCCACCGCGGGCGTTCACCGGCGTGCAGCGCGCTGCGGCCGCCCACGAAGCACGCCGGGTGGACGTGCAGGGCGTTGGCCAGGCCCTCGATCGTGCGGCACGTCGGGTTGTCCTTGTCGCCGCGGCGCAGCTGCGAGATGTAGGTGTGCGTGATCTCGCCGCCGTCCCGGCGAATCCGCTCGGCGAGTTCCACGTTCGTGTACCGGGAGCGGTCACCGGGACGCAGGCACAGTTCGTCGAGGACTTCGGCGAAAACGCGTTGTTCTCCCGCCGTCATGGCCATCCCCCGTACGCACGACCGCTTCCTCGCGTGACTACTTCCACTCGCGAGTGGCACGGCCAAGCTACTCCGCCACCGCGGTTGATTCCAGGGTGGGGCCCCAGTAGCCTGGCCCGAGGCGGTTCCACTGGAATTGGGGGCAGCCGCGCTTGAGCGTACTGCCAGTGGAACGGAGTCGGCGACAGCGAGATCCCGGGTGACCAGGCCGGCTGTCACCGGGGCCCTGCGGTTGTGCCGCCGCACCGCCACGGCGGCACGCGTTGAGGGGTGCGCAGGGCCGCGGGATCTCGCCCGCCGACGCGCCACGCGCCGAATTCCTCCGTCGCGAATACATCTCAGCTTTTCCGTCTCCCCTCGCGAATCCGCCGATAAGCGAGCTGAATTCGGATATTCGCACTCCCGTGGAAAATCCACACGGACGGGTCACGTGTCGGTGGCGACGTCCCCGGCTATCCCCGTGACGACGGTTTCCCGGCGCGCGGAGGTGGAGCATGGCTTGTCCCAGCGGTCCGGGCGACCCGGACAACGCGCTGGCCGAGGTCGGGCGCGGCGCCGTGGTCGTCGGGTTCGACGGCTCGGAGCGGTCCCGGCAGGCCGCGCGCTGGGCGGCCCGCGAGGCGGCGAGCCGGGGAGCGCGACTCGTCGTCGTGAACGTCCTGCGCGGACCGTTCCCGGAAGTCGTGGTGACCCCCGTGTCCATGCCGCTGCCCCAGCTGGTCGGCGAGGAGTCGGTGCGCGCGTACACGGACGACCACCTCGCCGAGATCGCCGCCGAGTGCGAACGCGTCGCGCCCGGCGTGCCCGTGGACACCCGCGCGTTCGACGGCCACCCGGCCGCCGTGCTGGGCGAGGTCGGCCGGGACGCGGCACTGCTCGTCGTCGGCTCGTCCGGCGCCACCGGCCTGGCCAGGATGTTCACCGGCTCGGTCGCCGCAGACCTCGCGCACCGCTTCCGCGGCCAGGTCGTCGTGGTCCGCGGGCCCGAGGAGGTGGACGGCCGCGTGGTGGTCGGCGTCGACGGCTCCGCCCCGGGCGACCGGGCCGTGGACGTCGCGGCCGAGTACGCCGCACGGCACGGGCACGTGCTGGTCGCCGTGCACGCCACCACCGGCCTGCCGGTCGACGCGCTCGGGGCTGGCGGCGTCTGGGGGCAGAGCCTCGGCCTGGGCATCGACACCGACCAGCTCCGCGCGGCGGCGGAGAGCCTGATCCGCACGTCGCTGGCCCCCGCGCTCGCCCGCCACCCCGGCGTCCGGGCGGAGCAGGTGGTGTCCCTGGCCCGACCCGCCCAGGCCCTCCTCGACCAGGCGGAGAACGCGGCCCTGCTCGTCGTCGGCAGCCACGGCCACGGCGCCGTGCGGCGCGCCCTGCTCGGCTCGGTCAGCCACGCCATGCTCCACCACGCGCCCTGCACGCTGGCCGTCGTCCGCCGCGACGCGCCCCGCTGACCACCTGCCGGCGCGCCCGCCGCCACCCCGTGGGACGGATGGTAGGAAGTCCGGGTGAGTAACTTGGATGACGGGGCCGGGCTGCGGCTCGCGCAGGACGAGGTCGTGTCGCTCGCCAGCGAGTTGATCAGGATCGACACGACCAACACGGGCGACCCGGCCACGGTCGTCGGCGAGCGCGCGGCGGCCGAGTGGATCGCGGAGAAGCTGGGCGAGGTCGGCTACGAGACGACCTACGTCGAGTCCGGGGCCAAGGGGCGCGGGAACGTGGTCGCCCGCCTGGCGGGCGCCGACCCGTCACGGGGCGCGCTGCTCGTGCACGGCCACCTCGACGTGGTGCCCGCGGACGCCTCCGAGTGGTCCGTGCACCCGTTCTCGGGCGCGGTGCAGGACGGGTACGTGTGGGGCCGCGGCGCGGTCGACATGAAGGACATGGTCGCGATGTCGCTCGCCGTCGCGCGCCGCTTCAAGCGGGACGGCGTGGTGCCGCCCCGCGACATCGTGTTCGCGTTCCTCGCCGACGAGGAGGCGGGCGGCCTGTACGGGGCCAAGTGGCTGGTCGACAACCGGCCCGAGCTGTTCGAGGGCGTCACCGAGGCGATCAGCGAGGTCGGCGGGTTCTCGATCACGCTGAAGGACGACGTCCGCGCGTACCTCGTGGAGACCGCCGAGAAGGGCATCCGGTGGCTCAAGCTGCGGGTGCGCGGCACGGCCGGCCACGGTTCGATGATCCACCACGACAACGCGGTGGCGAAGCTGGCGGCGGCCGTCACCAAGCTGGGTCAGCACCGGTTCCCGGTCGTGCTGACGCCGTCCGTGCGCGAGTTCCTGGCCGGCGTCTCCGAGATCACCGGGCTCGACTTCCCCGAGGACGACATCGAGGGCGCCGTCGGCAAGCTCGGCGCGCTGTCGCGGATGATCGGCGCCACCCTGCGCGACACGGCCAACCCGACCATGCTCTCCGCCGGGTACAAGGCGAACGTCATCCCGTCCGTCGCCGAGGCCACCGTGGACTGCCGCATCCTGCCCGGCCGGGAGGAGGCGTTCGACCGCGAGCTGGCCGAACTGCTCGGCCCGGACGTCGAGCGCGAGTGGCTCGGGCTGCCGCCGGTCGAGACCACGTTCGACGGCGCGCTGGTCGACGCGATGACCGCGTCCATCACCGCCGAGGACCCCGGCGCGCGGGTGCTGCCCTACATGCTGTCCGGCGGCACGGACGCGAAGTCGTTCCAGCAGCTGGGCATCCGCAACTTCGGCTTCGCGCCGTTGAAGCTGCCCGCCGACCTCGACTTCTCCGGCCTGTTCCACGGGGTGGACGAACGCGTGCCCGTCGACGCGCTGCAGTTCGGCGTCCGCGTGCTGGACCGGTTCCTGCGCAACTCCTGAGCCGTGCGGGGGCGCCGCGACCGGGAGTCGCGGCGCCCCTGGTCAGGGGTCAGGCCAGCGGCGCGGACACGGTGAACGAGGCGTCGCCCGCGAACGCGGAGTCGGACGAGCGCAGGTCGAGCCGCATCTCGTAGTCGTAGTGGCGCAGGTAGCGGCCGGGGAAGTTGTACGACTCGAACGACGTCGTGCCGCCGCCCGCCAGGCCGACCCGTCCGCAGAACGTCGCGTCGCCCCGGAACACGGCCGAACCGTCGTTGTTCTGCAACGTGAGGCGCATGGTGTTGTGCCGCAGGTAGTAGCCGGGGAAGTTGACCGCCTGGAACGAGTAGCAGTTCGAGTTCGCCAACCCGGCGACGATCGAGAACGTCGCGTCACGCCGGTCGTTCAGGGCGCTGCCGGAGCCGAGCGGGTCGACGTGGGCGAGGTAGTCGCGGTGCCGGACGTACCGGTCGGGGAAGTTGGCCGACCGCAGGGACCGGGTGCCCGTGGCCACGGCGGTGCTGTCGCCGACGTTCTCGCGCAGCACGGTGAAGTGGCGCGCGGTGCCGGACAGGCCGGGGAGTTCCACCTTCGCCCCGAACGTGGCGAGGTTCGAGCTGTCGGCGTAGTAGTACCGGTGCGCGCCGTACTGGTCGAAGTAGATGCGCCAGCGGCCGTCGGGCAGCTGCACGAGCGCGGGTCCTTCGAGGCCCGAGCCCCAGCCCGCCCAGTTGCCGGTGCCGACGAACTGCCACGGGCCGTTGAGCGACGTGGCGGTGGCGTGCTCGATGTACTTCGTCGTCTCGTTCTTGAGGAAGTTGTGGTACGTCCCGCCGACCTTGACGATGAAGCTGTCGATGTAGTTGGCGGGGATGCCGAGCGGCGTGGGCGCGGTCCACGCGGACAGCGAGCTGTTGGTCGCGGTGATCCGGTAGGGGCGGAACTGGCCCGCGGTGCCCGTGGTGGAGGCCGAGAAGACGACGTGCACGCTGCCGTCGGTGTCCCTGAACCACTCCGGGGCCCACGTGCTGCCGGTGGAGCCGTTGAGGCCGACGGTGACGTTGCGCAGGAACGTCCACGTCGTGTAGTCCGCGCTGCGCGCGAAGCCGATGGTGTTCCCGGTCCAGCCCGTGGTGTAGACGATGTAGTAGTAGCCGTCGGTGTGCCGGATGACGCTGGGGTCGCGGATGAGGCCGGACGGCGGGGTGTACGCGTTCGACCGGACCAGGTCGAAGTTGGTCGCGTTCGCCGAGTCGTAGACGTACATGTTCGACTCGCTGCTGTTCGTGAACGCCGTCATCAGGTAGTGCGGTGCCGGCCCGGCCGCGAGGGCGGCGGGCGCCGGTCCGGCGAGGCCGAACGCGGCCACGACCAGGGCGGTCACGGCGGCGAGCAAGGTGCGGGTGCGCATCGGCGAGCCCCCAGGTCAGGAGAAGACGACAGTTGTTAGCGTTAACATCACCGAGTCGGCGGAACCACGGGGTCGGCTGGGTGGGGAGCAATTGGTATCCCGGTCGCGCCCGACGTGTCAATACGTCGCCGTCAAGTTAATTAGCGCTAACAAAGACCACCTCGTCGGCCTGTTGCGCCGGCCGCCGCGGTCCCTCTACCGTGCTCAGTCGAAGCGCTTCGATGGCGAGGAGCGCCGCGCCTCCCCGAACCGAGAGGGGACGTCCGTGTCCGGAAGCCGCCGTTGGGTGCTGTCGCCCCTGCCCGCGCACGCCGCCGAGTCGCCCTTCCGCGATCCCGACCTGCCCCGTGCGGTCCGGGTCGACGACCTGCTCGGCCGGTTGACCGTCGACGAGAAGCTGTCGCTGCTCCACCAGTACCAACCCGCGATCCCGCGCCTGGGCATCGGCGCGTTCAAGACCGGCACCGAGGCGCTGCACGGCGTCGCGTGGCTCGGCGAGTCGACCGTGTTCCCGCAGGCCCTCGGCCTGGCGAACACGTGGAACCGCGACCTGGTCGAACGGGTCGGCGCGGTGACCGGTCGGGAGGCCCGCGGCTTCCACGCGAAGAACCCCGCGCAGCACGGCCTGAACCTGTGGGCGCCCGTGGTGAACCTGCTGCGCGACCCCAGGTGGGGGCGCAACGAGGAGGGCTACTCGGAGGACCCGTACCTGACCGGGGCCATCTCGACCGCGTTCGGGCACGGCATCCAGGGCGACCACCCGGACTACCTCCAGGCCGCGCCGACGCTGAAGCACTACCTGGCCTACAACGTCGAGGACGACCGCGTCAGGGTCGACGCGATCGTCCCGCCGCGCATCCTGAAGGACTACGACGAGGCCGCGTTCAAGCCGGCCGTCTCGGCGAACGCGGCGACCGGCGTGATGGCCTCGTACAACCTGGTCAACGGCCGTCCCACGCACGTCGGACCGGAACTGGACGAGGTCGTCCGCTCGTGGACCGACGAGGACCTGATGATCGTCGGCGACGCGGCGGGCGCGTCCAACCTCACCCGGGGGCAGCGGTACTTCGCCACGCAGGCGGAGGCGAACGCGGCGGCGGTGAAGGCGGGCCTGGACAGCTTCACCGAGGACAACCAGAACTCGACCCCCACCACGTCGGCGCTCAAGACCGCGCTGAACCAGGGGTTGCTCACGATGGCCGACGTCGAGGACGCCGCGCGGCACGTGCTGTCGCTGCGCTTCCGCCTCGGCGAGTTCGACCCGCCCGGCCGCAACCCGTACGCCTCGATCACGCCGGACGTCATCGACGCGCCGGAGCACCGGCGGCTCGCCCGCCAGGCCGCCGCCGAACAGGTCGTGCTGCTGCGCAACGACAACAACACCTTGCCGCTGTCCACCCAGGACACCAAGAAGGTGGCCGTGGTCGGCCAGCTCGCCGACACGCTCTACGAGGACTGGTACTCGGGCACCATGCCGTACCGGATCACGCCGGCGGAGGGCCTGGCCGAACGCGCGGCCGTCACGTCGAGCGAGGGCGTGGACCGGATCAGGTTGAAGGACCTGGCCACCGGCAAGTACGTCACCGCGTCCACCTCGGACACCGGCGCGCCGCTCACCGCCACCGAGGCGACTCCCGCCGACGCCACCGGCCTCGACGTGTTCGACTGGGGCGAGGGCACCGTGACGCTGCGGACCGCCGCCAACGGCCGGACGGTCTCTCTGGGCGACGGGCGCGGCCTGGTCAACAACGCCGTGCAGCCGAACGGCTGGTTCGTCCAGCAGCAGTTCAAGCTCCTCGCGCAACCCGACGGCTCGCACGTGCTGGAGTACGCGGGCAACGACGTCAAGGAGTCGTGGTTCGGCAAGAGCCGGTACGTCGTCGTGGGCGCGGACGGCACGCTGCGCGTCGGCGCGGAAACGCCGGACGCCGCGGCGAGGTTCGGGCGGGAACTGGTGCGCAGCGGCGTGGAGAGCGCCGTGGCGGCCGTCAAGGACGCGGACGCCGCCGTCGTCGTGGTCGGCAGCATGCCGTTCATCAACGGCCGCGAGGACGACGACCGCCAGACCACCGTGCTGCCCGCCGGCCAGCGGGCCGTGATCGACGCCGTCCGCAAGGCCAACCCGCGCACGGTCGTCGTGCTGGAGAGCAGCTACCCGTACTCGGGCGACTGGGACACCGCCGACCTGCCCGCCATCCTGTGGACCACGCACGCGGGCCAGGAGACCGGGCGCGCGCTCGCCGACGTGCTGTTCGGCGACCACAACCCGAGCGGGAAGCTGACCCAGACGTGGTACCGGTCCGACGCGGACCTGCCCGACAAGCTCCGGTTCGACATCGCGAAGTCCGGCCACACCTACCAGTACTTCGACGGCAAGCCGCTGTACCCGTTCGGGCACGGGCTGAGCTACACCTCGTTCCGGTACTCGACCTTGCGCGTCGACCGGGCGGTGGTCGACGCCGCCGGCGAGGTGAAGGTCCGCGTCGACGTGACGAACACGGGCGACCGCGCGGGCGCCGACGTGGTGCAGCTGTACTCGCGGCAGAAGCAGTCGCGGGTGGAGCAGCCGGTCAAGCGGTTGCGGGCGTTCGAGCGGGTGGAGCTGCGGCCCGGCGAGACGAAGACGGTCGAGCTGACCGTGCGCGCGGCCGACCTGTCCTTCTGGGACGTGACGCGGGAGAAGCACGTCGTGGAGACCGCGCCGCACGAGCTGCTGGTGGGCTCGCTGACGCGTGGCATCACCGTGCGCGGGGAGACGATCCCGCCGCGCGACCTGCGCAAGACCACCCGGGCGCAGAACTTCGACGACTACTCCGGCGTGACCCTGGTGGACACCACCAGGGAGCGGGGCACCGCCGTCGCCGCGACCGCCGCCGGCCAGTGGGTCTCCTACGAGGACGTGGACCTCGGCCGGTCCGCCCGGTCGCTGTCGGTCCGCGTGGCGAACCCCGACGCGCCGACGACCGTCGAGGTCCGCCTCGGCGGGCCCACCGGGCGGCTCGTCGGAACGGTGGCCGTGCCGACCACCGCCGACAAGTACTCCTGGACCGCGGTCTCGACGCCGTTGCGCGGCGCGGCCGGTCGGCAGGACGTCTACCTGGTCTTCACGGGGAAGGCCCGGATCGACAACCTCAGCGTGGAGGAATCCTGATGTCCAAGCGTCTCCTGGCGGCCGCGCTGGCGGCCCTGATGGCCGTGGCCGGCTGCGGAGGGTCGGACGACGGCGCCGACGCCAACACCCTGAAGCTGTGGCACTACGAGGGGCCGGACAGCGCGATGGGCGTGGCCTGGGCGGAGGCGATCAGGCAGTTCGAGGCCAGTCACCCCGGCGTGAAGGTCGAGTTCGAGGAGAAGGGCTTCGAGCAGATCCAGAAGACCGCGCCGATGGTCCTCAACTCCAACGACGCGCCGGACATCCTGGAGTACAACAAGGGCAACGCCACGGCGGGCCTGCTGTCCAAGCAAGGCCTGCTGACCGACCTGAGCGACGAGGTCGCCAAGCGCGGCTGGGACAAGAAGCTCGGTCCGGGCATCGACACCACGGCGAAGTACGACGAGCGCGGCGTGATGGGCTCCGGCAAGTGGTACGGCATCCCCAACTACGCCGAGTACGTGTCGATCTACTACAACAAGACGATGTTCGACCAGCAGGGCCTCGCCGCGCCGACCACGCTGGAGGAGCTGACCGCCGCGATGAGGAAGTTCGTCGCCGCGGGCGTCACCCCGCTGGCGCTGGGCGGCGCGGAGTACCCGGCGCAGCAGGTGCTCTACCAGCTGGCGCTCACCAAGGCGGACCGCGACTGGGTCGACCGCTACCAGCGGTACACGGGTGACGTGGACTTCCACGACGAGGCGTGGGTGTACGGCGCGGAGACGTTCGCCGAGTGGCTGCGCGAGGGGTACATCGGCAAGGACTCGGCCGGTGTGAAGGCCGAGGACATGGGCCTGGCGTTCATGCAGGGCAAGAACCCGATCATGATCAGCGGGAGCTGGTGGTACGGCCGGGTCCAGGCCCAGGTCAAGGACTTCGAGTGGGCCTCGGTGCCGTGGCCCGGCATGACGGCCGGGTCCAGCGGCAACCTGTGGGTCGTGCCGAAGGGGTCGAAGAACAAGCAGCTGGCCTACGACTTCATCGAGATCACCATGTCCCAGCCGATCCAGGACAAGCTGCGCGACGCCGGCGGCGTGGCCGTGGCGGCGGGCGACAGCCCCGCGGCGGACCCGAAGAGCAAGCAGCTCAACGACGACTTCGCGGCGCTCGTCGACGGCGACCGGTTGGCGTTCTACCCGGACTGGCCCGCGCCCGGCTTCTACGACGTGCAGGTCTCGTCGGTGCAGAAGCTCATCACCGGCCAGCTCGGGCCGCACGAGGTGCTGACCGAGTTGTCCGACTACTACAAGGAAAACCTGGCGAGCGTCGGCAAATGAGCCTCGTCCCCGCCTCGATCCGCGACCGCGGGTCGTACCTGTGGTTCCTCCTCCCCGGCGCGCTGCTGCTGCTCGCGGTGATCCTGGTGCCGTTCGCGATGAACATCGGCATCAGCTTCACGCAGTGGTCCGGGGCGGGGGAGCCGGAGTGGACCGGGCTGGACAACTACCGGCGGCTGGTGTCGGACGGCACGTTCTGGGCGTCCTTCCGGCACAACGTCGGCCTGGTGGTGGCGATGGCGGTCCTGCCGACCCTGGCCGGGCTCGTCATCGCCGCCGCCCTGTTCGACTTCATCGGCAAGCACTTCGGCTCGCGCCACGCGAGCGTGCTGCGGGCCGCGGTCTACCTGCCGCAGGTGTTGCCGATCGCCGTGGCGGGGATCGTGTGGAGCTGGATCCTGGCGCCGCAGGACGGCGCGCTCAACGAGGTGCTGCGCGCCGTCGGGCTGGACGCGCTGGCGCAGAACTGGCTCGGCGACCCGGACCTGGCGCTGTGGACCGTCATGGGCGTGATGCTGTGGATCCAGGTCGGCTACCCGGTGGTGATCTTCATGGCCGGGATGCAGCGGGTGGACCCCTCGCTGCACGAGGCCGCCGAGCTGGACGGCGCGTCGTGGTGGGGCCGGTTCTTCCACGTCACCGTGCCGCAGATCCGGCCGGAGGTCTTCGTGGTGCTGCTGACCTGCACGATCGCCGCGTTGAAGGTGTTCGCGCCGATCTACGTGCTGACCAGGGGCGGACCGGGCGGCGCGACGAACGTCCCGTCGTACTACTCGTTCCAGAACTTCTTCGAGAAGACGCAGGTCGGCTACGGCGCGGCGATCGCGACCGTGCTCACCGTGCTGATCCTCGTCCTCACGTGGGGGTTCCTGCGGGTGCAGAACCGGGGTGAGCGGTGAAGCGGCACGCCGTGCTGTGGTCGATGGTCGTGCTGGCCGTGGTGATGCTGGCGCCGTTCGTCCTCGTCGCGCTCAACGCGGTCAAGACCCCGGAGGAGTACTCCACCGGAGGACCGCTCGACCTCCCGACCGGGGTGTCGCTGGACGGCGTCGTCGCGTTCTGGGACCGCGTCGACTTCGGCGAGAAGCTGCTCAACAGCGCGGTGATCAGCGGGTCCGTGGCGGTGCTCGCGGTCGTCGTGTCGGTGTTCAACGCCTACGCGCTGGGCATCGGCCGCGTGCGCGGCAGGCTGTGGATCCTCGTGGTGTTCCTCATCGCGAACACCCTGCCGCAGGAGGCGCTGGTCTACCCGCTGTACTTCCTTGCCAACGAGGTCGGGCTGTACGACACCAAACTGGCCGTGATCATCATCTTCACGGTGGTCCAGGCCGCGTTCGGCACCTACCTGCTCACGTCGACGCTCGGCGGCTTCCCGCGCGAACTGCTGGAGGCCGCCCGCATCGACGGCGCGAACAAGTGGCAGACGCTCGTGCGGGTCGTGGTGCCGATCAGCCGGCCCACGCTGGGCGTGCTGTTCGTGTTCTTCTTCATCTGGACCTGGAACGAGTTCTTCCTCCCGCTGGTGCTGCTGATCTCCAACGAGAACCAGACGGTGCCGGTCGCGCTGGGCGTGCTCCAGGGGCAGCGGATGATGGACGCCACCATGACCAGCGCCTCCGCGCTGCTCGGCGTCATCCCCGCGATCGTGTTCTTCCTCATCTTCCAGCGGGCGTTGACCCGAGGCATCACGGCAGGAGCGGTCAAGTGAAGTTCAGCGACGGGTACTGGCTGCTGCGGCCCGGTGTGGAGGCCGCCCACCCGGTCGAGGCGCACGACGTCACCACGGGGGACGGGGAGGTCGTCGTGTACGCGCCGACCCGCCGCATCCGGCACCGGGGCGACACGCTCAAGGGCCCCGCGATCACCCTGGGGCTCACCTCGCCGATGGCGGACGTGATCGGCGTGCGGATCACGCACTTCAGCGGTCAGGTGGCCAAGGAGCCCGCGTTCGCCCTGAGCGCCGACGGCACGCACGAGGCCAAAGTGGTGGAGGACGACGCCGGCGTCGTGATGACGTCGGGCGAGCTGTCGGTCCGCGTGCACCGCGGCGACGAGTGGCGGGTCGACTTCACCGCCGGCGGCCGCGCGCTGACCAGCAGCGGCGTCAAGGGCATGGGCCTCATGACGGTGGACGGCACGCGCCACGTCCGCGAGCAGCTCACCATGGGCGTCGGCCACGCGGTGTACGGGCTGGGGGAGCGGTTCGGGCCGCTGGTGAAGAACGGGCAGACCGTCGACATCTGGAACGCCGACGGCGGCACGAGCAGCGAGCAGGCGTACAAGAACGTCCCGTTCTACCTGACCAACGCCGGGTACGGGATCTTCGTCAACCACCCCGGCCACGTCTCGTTCGAGGTCGGCTCGGAGGCGGTGTCGAAGGTCCAGTTCAGCGTCGAGGGCGAGGAGCTGGAGTACTTCCTGGTCTACGGCCCCACGCCGCGCGAGATCCTGCGCAAGTACACCGCCCTCACCGGCCGTCCTGCGCTGCCGCCCGCGTGGTCGTTCGGCCTGTGGCTCTCGACGTCGTTCACCACCGCCTACGACGAGCAGACCGTGTCGGGGTTCATCGACGGGATGCTCCAGCGCGACCTCCCGCTCAGCGTGTTCCACTTCGACTGCTTCTGGATGCGCGAGTTCAACTGGTGCGACTTCGAGTGGGACCCGCGCACGTTCCCGGACCCGGTCGGCATGCTGGAACGCCTGCGCGCCCGCGGCCTGCGCATCTCCGTGTGGATCAACCCGTACATCGCGCAGCGCTCGCCGCTGTTCGCCGAGGGCAAGGCGAACGGCTACCTGCTGCGCAAGCCGAACGGCGACGTGTGGCAGTGGGACCTGTGGCAGCCCGGCATGGCGTTGGTGGACTTCACCAACCCGGCCGCCCGCGCCTGGTACGCCTCCAAGCTGGACGCGTTGCTGGCGCAGGGGGTGGACTGCTTCAAGACCGACTTCGGCGAGCGCGTCCCGACCGACGTCGTCTACCACGATGGCTCCGACCCGGAGCGGATGCACAACTACTACACGCACCTCTACAACCAGACCGTGTTCGAGGTGCTGCGCAAGCGGCGCGGCGACGGCGACGCGGTGGTGTTCGCCCGGTCCGCCACGGCCGGGTCGCAGCAGTTCCCGGTGCACTGGGGCGGCGACTGCGAGGCCACGTACGAGTCGATGGCGGAGAGCCTGCGCGGCGGGCTGTCGCTCGGCCTGTCCGGGTTCGGGTTCTGGAGCCACGACATCGGCGGCTTCGAGGGCACGCCGTCGGCCGCGTTGTTCAAGCGGTGGATCGCGTTCGGCCTGCTGTCCTCGCACAGCAGGCTGCACGGCAGCTCGTCGTACCGGGTGCCGTGGCTGTTCGACGAGGAGTCCGTGGACGTCCTGCGGCGGTTCACCAAGCTCAAGCTGAGCCTCATGCCCTACCTCGACCGGGCCGCGCGCCAGGCGTCGGGCGAGGGCGTGCCGGTGATGCGGGCGATGGTCGTGGAGTTCCCCGACGACCCGGGCTGCGCGCACCTCGAACGCCAGTACATGCTCGGCGACGACCTGCTCGTCGCGCCCGTGTTCTCCGACGAGGGCGACGTCTCGTACTACGTCCCCGACGGCACCTGGACGCACCTGCTCACCGGCGAGACCGTCGAAGGGCCGCGCTGGGTGCGCGACCGCTGCGACTTCCTCACCGCCCCCGTGCTGGTGCGGCCGAACACGATCCTGCCCGTGGGCGCGGTGGACGACCGACCGGACTACGACTACGCCGACGGCGTCACGCTGCACGTGTACGAGCTCGCGGACGGCGACCACGTCACGGTGGTCGGCGGCACGACGTTCCGCACCCGCCGGCGGGGCGACGAGATCCGGGTCGAGGCGGACGACGCGCCGGCGCGGTGGCGGGTGCTCCTCGTCGGCGCGCGGGCCGTGGACGCGGTGGACGGCGGCGCGGCGAGCACGCACGACAACGGAGTGCTCATCAGCGCCGGTGACGGCGCCCTGACCCTGAGGGGTGTCCGATGAGGCTGTTGGCGGTGGCACTCGTGCTGCTGGGCTCCCTGGCCGCGACCACACCGGTGGTCGCGGCGCCCGCGGCGGAGACCGGAGGACGGCACGAGGTGTCCTACGACAGGTACTCGCTCATGGTGGACGGCGAGCGGGTCATGCTGTGGTCGGGGGAGTTCCACTACTTCCGGCTGCCCAGCCCCGAGCTGTGGCGCGACATCCTGGAGAAGATCCGCGCCGCCGGGTTCACCGGCGTGTCCCTGTACTTCCACTGGGGCTACCACTCGCCCTCGCCGGGCGTCTACGACTTCACCGGCGTGCGCGACGTCGACCGGCTGCTGCGGATGGCCGACGAGCTGGGCCTGTACGTGGTGGCCCGCCCCGGCCCGTACATCAACGCGGAGACCAGCGGCGGCGGCTTCCCGGCGTGGCTGAAGACGGTGGAGGGGCGGGCGAGGTCCAGCGACCCCGGCTACCGGGCCGCGTACACGGAGTGGCTGGGCCACCTCAACCCGATCATCGCCCGGCACCAGGTCAGCCGCGGCGGTTCGGTGATCGCGTACAACGTGGAGAACGAGTACGCGGTCAACGTCGACGCGGCCTACATGGAAGACCTCCAGCGGCAGGCCCGCGACGCCGGCATCGACGTGCCGATCGTGCACAACAACTGCTGCGGCGGGAACCTGGCGAACTGGTCGTCCGGCAAGGGCGCGGTGCAGATCCCCGGCGTCGACGACTACCCGCAGTCGTTCGACTGCCACAACCCCGACGCCTGGGGCCCGTGGGGCGACGGCGTCACGCGCCGGCTGCGCGACGACGCGCCCGTGTACGCCGCCGAGTACCAGGCCGGCGCGATCGACCTGAACAACGCCGGGTACGACAAGTGCCGCGAGCTGACCGGCCCGAGCTACATGAAGGTGTTCTACAAGAACAACGCCATCGCCAGTGGCGCCACCATGTTCGGCTACTACATGACGTTCGGCGGCACGTCGTGGGGCTGGCTCCCGCAGCCGAACGACGTGTACACCTCCTACGACTACGGTTCGGCGATCACCGAGTCGCGGCAGCTCACCGCGAAGTACGACGAGTTCAAGCGGCAGGGCTACTTCATGACCACGGTCGCGCCGCTGACCAAGACCGACGCGGCGACCGCGCCCGTGCCCGCCGACCCGGCCGTCCTGGCGCGGGCGCGGGCGAACCCGGACACCGGCACGCAGTTCGTGCTTGTCCGGCAGGCCGACCTCGCCGGCGCCGCCGACCTGTCCACCACGCTGGACTGGACGACCCCGGACGGCCGCTACCAGGTGCCCGTGCGGGTCAACGGCCGCGACGCCAAGATCCTCGTCGCCGGGTACGACCTGGGCGGCCAGCGGTTGGCCTGGTCGAGTTCCGAGGTCCTGACCCACGTGACGGTGTCGGGGCGTGACGTCGCCGTGCTCTACGGCCGTGACGGCGAACAGGGCTCCACCGTGCTGCGCTACGACTCGGCGCCGACCGTCCAGGTGCTCGACGGCGAGGTGCGCCACTCGTACGAGGACGGCGACCTGCGCCTCGACTACCGGCACACCGGGCTCGCCCGCGTGCTGGTCACCGGCGGCGGGCGGCAGCCGCTGCTGCTCATGCTCGGCACGGACGAGACGGCCGCGCGGTTCTGGCGGCAGGACACCTCCGCCGGCCCCGTCCTCGTCCGCGGCGCCTCGCTGGTCCGGTCCGCCGAGGTGAGAGGCGACCGGCTGGCGTTGCGCGCCGACACCGACCGGGCGTCCGACGTGGAGGTGTTCGCACCGGTCCGCCACCTGACCGTGGGCGGCCGCCCGGTGCCCGTGCGCCGCACGCCGAGCGGTTCGCTGCTCGGCTCGCTGCCCGGTCCGGAGCAGGTGCGCCTGCCCGCGCTGACGAACTGGCGACACCGCGCGGAGCCGCCCGGCTTCGACGAGTCCGGCTGGACCACCGCAGACAAGACCACCACGGCGAGCCCGATCAAACCGAAGACGCTGCCGGTGCTCTACGCCGACGAGTACGGTCACCACAACGGCAACGTCTGGTACCGCGGCCGGTTCACCGCCACCGGCGCCGAGAAGACCGTCTCCGTCAACGCCATCACCGGCAGGCGCGGCATCTACCTGGTCTGGCTGAACGGCCGCTACCTCGGCTCCGCCCCCGGCGGAACGCAGGCCGACTCCGAGCCGGTGAACCCCGACCCCGGACGCGGCGACTTCGCCGTGCCGGAAGGGCTGCTCTCCGCCGGGCAGCAGGCGACGCTGACCGTGCTGGTCGAGAACATGGGCCACAACGACGACTGGACCGCCGACGACGTCCGCCACAAGCAGCCCCGCGGCCTGTTCGGGGTGGCGGTCGAGGGCTCGACCGCGCCGATCTCGTGGCAGATCCGGGGTTCGCTGCCCACCGACGGCGAACGCGGCCCGATGAACACCGGCGGCCTGTACGGCGAACGTGCCGGCTGGCACCTGCCCGGCGACGGGGGCGGCTGGCAGAACACGCCGGGCGAGCTGACCCCGGGCGTCTCCTGGTACCGCACCACGTTCCGGCTCGACCTGCCGCGCGGGCACGACGTCTCGCTCGGCCTGCGGTTCGACGACACCACCGACCGCGACTACCGGGTGCTGGTGTTCGTCAACGGCTGGAACATGGGCCAGTACCTCAACGGTGTCGGCCCGCAGCGGGAGTTCGTGCTCCCGGCAGGCGTGCTGCGGGACCACAACACGCTCACCTTCGCCGTGATCTCCACCGAGGCCGCGCAGGGTGATCCCGGACCGGTGAGCCTGGTGACCCTAGGCAACCACCGGACCGGTGCCGGCGCGGACCGTGAGCCGCGGCGGTAGCAACCGGACCTCCGGTTCGCCCAGGCCGTCGAGCAGGCGCATCGCCAGCTCGACGGCCAGCGCGCCCAGTTCGACGGCGGGGATGTCGACCGAGGTCAGCGGCACGGACTGCGCCTCGGCCAGGTCCGGCGGGCAGACCGCGAGCACGGAGATGTCGTCCGGCACCCGCCTGCCCCGGCGGTCCAGCTCCGACAGCAGCGGGCCGAGGATGGCCTCGTTGTGCACCACCAGCCCGGTGACCGCGCGTTCCAGGGCGAGCAGGTCGTCCAGGCACGCGCGGAGGCCGTCGTAGGTGGGCACGCAGGGCAG
This sequence comes from Saccharothrix hoggarensis, assembly GCF_042678885.1. Lineage (GTDB taxonomy): Bacteria > Actinomycetota > Actinomycetes > Mycobacteriales > Pseudonocardiaceae > Actinosynnema > Actinosynnema hoggarensis. Next base: position 21,835 of record NZ_JBHTLK010000038.1, on the reverse strand, counting down.
CGTGACGGCCGTGACGCCCCGGTCCGCGGCCGTCTTGGTGAACCCGCGCAGGAACCGGCCGGCGTAGCTCGTGCCGCGCTCGTAGACGGCGGGCGACGGGCCGATGAGGGCGACGTCCCGGTGGCCGAGGTCGGCGAGGTGCGTGACGCACTCCGACCCGGCGGCGGTGAAGTCGAGGTCGACGCAGGTCAGCCCCTGCGGGTCGTCGGGCACGCCGATCAGGACCGCCGGCCGCCCCAGCTCGCGCAGCACGGGCACGCGCGGCTCGGCGGCCTCCACGTCCATCACGATGATCGCGTCGGCGAGGGAGGAGGCCACCACGCGGTGCAGCCCCTCCGCGCCCTCGTCCGCCGTCAGCAGCAGCACGTCGTGGTCGTAGGACCGGGCCTCGGTGACGGTGGCCGTGACGAACTGCATCATCACCGGGACGTTCAGGTCGGCGCGCAGCGGCACGACGAGCGCCAGGACGTTGGTGCGGTTGCTCGCCAACGCCCGCGCGCCCGCGTTCGGGCGGTAGCCGAGCGCGCGGATGCTGTGGTGCACCCGCCGCCGGGTCGCCTCCGAGATCGAGCGCTTCCCGGACAGCACGTACGACACGGTGCTGGGCGACACTCCCGCCGCTCGGGCGACGTCGGCGATGGTGACCATCGGGCGATCATAATACGTCCGCCCTGCACCCACTCCTCGCCTGTCCACAGTGGACTGGCAATCGGAGTCGGCACGCTGTCTCGGCCGCGGAGGCCGGGCGTGCGTCGGAGCTGGTTCCGCTAAGTGTGATATCGCTAACATCAGTATGTCAGGCGTCAACCGGATGCGGAAGGTCGTGTGGTCGCCGTATCCACAGTGATCGCGAGATGTCGGCCTGAAGCGTCCCGTGAGGCGGGGATGTTAACGCGAACATGGCGGTTGACCTGTCGCGGGAATGTCAACGGTGTCGATGGTCCACACAGGTCGATAACGCGACCTTGATCGGTCCTCCGGTGCCTCGTCACACCGGAAGGCGCTTTCCGTCGGTCGATCACGATAGGCATCCGCAGCGGACGATCAAACACAATCCAACATAACCCCTGATGGATTGATCTGCGCTGGTCAACGCATCGGTGCGATGCGCGTGTGTCCGAACGGGACGTTTTCGTTGCACCCACAAGGTGATGAGTGCACCGTGTGAAACCCGAATGCACCTTGACGAACCGTCAACCCCTGATCACTCTTGTGTGGTTCTGGTTGAACATGGAGGTTCAGCATGACTCGCCTGCGCGTTCCGGCAACGGTGATGGTGGTCCTGGCCGCCGCGGTGGTGGGGGTGAGTCCCGGTACCGCGACCGCCGCCCCGCCGGGCGAGCTGTACTCGACCTACCTGGAGAACCCGGGAATGGTGGCCCAGAACCAGGAACCGGCGCACGCCTACCTCCGGCCGTACGCCGACGTCGACTCCGCGGTCCGCCGCGACGAGCGCTCCCCGTACGCGCAGGTGCTGGACGGCACGTGGCGGATCGCGATGGCGGACCGGCCGGAGGAGGTGCCGGCGGACTTCCACGCCGACGGCTACGACACGTCCGGCTGGCGCGAGGTGTCGGTTCCGCACACGTGGCAGACCGACGGCCTCGACCACCCGATCTTCCGCAACATCGCCACCGAGATCCAGCCGGACGACCCGCCGCGCGTCCCGCGCGACGTCAACCCGACCGGCGCCTACACGCGTGACTTCGACGTGCCCGCCGACTGGACGCGCCGCACGACGTTCCTCCGCTTCGAGGGCGTCACGTCCGGCTACTTCGTCTGGGTCAATGGCAAGTACGTCGGGTACGACCAGGGCGGCTACACGCCGGCCGAGTTCGACGTCTCCGCCGCCCTGCGCCCCGGCCGCAACCGCGTCGCCGTGCAGGTGCACCGCTGGAGCGCGGGCGCCTACCTCGAAGACGTCGACCAGTGGCGGTACTCGGGCATCTTCCGCTCGGTCCGGCTGCACTCGACGCCCGCCACCCACGTGCGGGACGTGGCGCTGCGGACCGACCTCGACGCCACGTACACCGACGCCACCCTCTCCGCCGCCGTGGAGATCGGCCACAAGGCGGGCGGCACCACCGGGACGCACCGGGTGACCGCCGGTCTGCGGGACGCCCGCGGCACGGAGGTCGGCGCCGTGAGCGGGGACGTCGAGGTGACCGACCGGGGCGGTCGGGTGGAGCTCACCCTGCCGGTGCGCGACCCGGCGAAGTGGACCGACGAGACGCCGAACCTCTACACCGTGGTGCTCACGCTGACCGACCCGGACGGCCGCACCACCCACATCACCAGCGAGACCACCGGTTTCCGCGAGATCGAGATCCGCGACAAGCAGCTGCTCGTCAACGGCAAGCGCGTGCTGTTCAAGGGGGTGAACCGCGCGGAGACCGACCCCGACCACGGCAGGCACGTCCCGCGCGCGGCCCAGGAACGGGACGTGGCGCTGATGGAGCAGCTCAACGTCAACGCGGTCCGCACCTCCCACTACCCGTCGGACCCGTACTTCTACGAGCTGGCCGACCGGCACGGGCTGTGGATCGCCGACGAGGTCGACATCGAGACCCACAACCACGAGAACTGCGCCCGGTGGTGCCAGGCGAACCAGCCCGAGTGGCGGGACGCGTTCCTCGACCGCTTCACCGCCATGGTCGAGCGGGACAAGAACCACCCGAGCGTGTTCCTGTGGGACACCGGCAACGAGGCGGGACTCGGCGCGCACCACTTCGCGATGGCCGAGTGGCTGGACGCCAACGAGCCGACCCGCCCGAAGTACCACCAGTCGAACAACCCGGACGGCGACGCGCCGTTCGCCGACGTGTGGGGCCCGCGCTACCCGTCGCCCGAGCGGTTCGAGCAGCAGGCGAAGAGCACCACCAAGCCGTTGATCTTCGGCGAGTACGCGCACGCGATGGGCAACAGCCTCGGCAACTTCCGCGAGTTCTGGGACACCATCCGGGCCAACCCGGCCACGCAGGGCGGGTTCATCTGGGACTGGGCGGAGGCGAGCATCCGGCAGGAGGTGCGCATCCTGCCCGACTCGTCCGGCAACAACATCTCCGCCCACCTGTCGGGCGCGCCGGAACTGGTCGACGGCCACCGCGGCAAGGCGCTGCACCTCTCCGGGCTCGACGACTTCGTGGAGGTCTACCGGGACCGCAGGCTCGACATCACCGGCAAGGCGCTCACGCTCGACGCCTGGGTCAAGCCCGCCAGGTGGAGCGGCGACTTCCGGATCGTCGGCAAGGGCGACCACCAGTACGCGCTCAAGATGAAGAACGAGACGACGCTGGAGTTCTTCATCCACAGCGGCACGTGGCGCGTCGTGCAGGCCACCGTGCCCGCGGACTTCTACGGCAACTGGCACCGGGTCAGCGGCACCTACGACGGCGCCGCGCTGCGCCTCTACCTCGACGGCCGCGAGGTCGCGAGCACGCCGTTCGACGGGCCGATCGACCCGTCGTCGGCCGAGGTCAACATCGGGCGCGACTTCGAGACGTCGTGGAACGACCCGAGCCGGGTCGGCCGGATGGCGCACGGCGCCGTGGACGACGTCCGCGTCTACGACCGGCCCCTGACCGCGGCCGAGCTGAACGCGGCGGAGCCCGTGGGCGGCGCGGTGCTGGCGCTGGACTTCGACCGCGTCGAGGAGCGCGGCACGCACCTGTCCTACGGCTCCAGCCTGTCCGGCCTCGACGGCCTGGTCGGCCCCGACCGGGACGCCCAGCCCGAGACGGCCCAGATGGCGTGGGCGCACCAGCCGCTCCGCTTCCGCTACGCGGACGGCGTGCTGTTCGTCCACAACGAGCGGCAGTTCAGCGGCACGGACGACGTGGCGCTGCGGTGGCGGGTCACCGAGGGCTCGCGCGTCGTGACGAGCGGCGAGCAGCCGTTGCGGGTCGCGGCGGCGTCCACCGGCGCCGTCCGGGTGCCGGCGCCGGCGAACCCCGCCGACCGCGAGCGGTTCCTCACCGTCGAGGCGGTCACCACCGCGGCCCTGCCGACGGTCCCCGCCGGGCACGTGCTGGCGCACGACCAGTTCCCGCTCGGCGGCACGAAGGTGCCGGGTCTCGACGCCGAGGCCAAGGGCGGCGGCGCCGCCGTCACCGCCGACACGTCCGACGCCGTCACGGCGACGGCCGAAGGCGTTAGCTACACCGTCGACAAGGAGACCGGCTCGCTGTCGTCGATCAAGGTCCGGGACCGGGAACTGATCGCCGGCGGGCCGAAGCTCGACGCGTGGCGCGCCCCGATCAGCAACGAGACCTTCAAGTGGGGCCGCGCCGAGGGCGAGGACTGGCGCAAGGTCGGCCTCGACCGGCTCGCCACGACGGTCACCGGCGTCCGCGTCGAGCCGGACCCGTCCGGCGTGCGCGTGGTCGTGGACAGCCGGGTCGCCGCGCCGGACGTCACCGGCGCGTGGTTCGACCAGACGATGACGTACGTGGTCGAACGCGGCGGCGTGCTGCGGCTCGGGCACAAGGTGACCCCGCAGGGCGCCCTGCGCACGCTGCCGTACCTGCCGCGGATCGGCGTCTCGCTCGCCGTGCCGGACAGCTACGACCGGTTCGCCTGGTACGGGCGGGAGGCGGAGAGCTACGTCGACCGCAAGGACGGCACGCCGATCGGCGTCCACTCGTCCACGGTGGACGAGCAGTACGTCGACTACCACCGGCCGCAGGACCACGGCAACCACACCGACAGCCGGTGGGCGCTGCTCACCGACGGCCGGACCGGCGGACTGCTCGTGTCCGGCGCGCGGGACGTCAGCGTGACGCCGTACGACGACCTCGACCGGGCCGCCTACCCGTTCCAGCTCCAGCGGAACAAGGGGTGGGTCACCCTGCACGCGAGCCACGCCGTCACGGGTGTCGGCGACACCCCGAACCCGGTGCGGCCGCGCAGCCAGGTCCGCCCCGACACCACCTACGAGTACACGATCACCCTGCGGCCGCTGACCGCGCAGGAGGCCCGCGCCGGACTCCCGGCGGGCGGCTGACGAGGACGGGCCGGTGTCGCGGGGGCCACGCGCTCCCGCGACACCGGCCCGCGTGGTCGGCCGAGGTGGTCGACCGGGCCGGCCGATCCGTGAGGTCGGTCAGTCGAAGTCGTACACCGTGGTGGGCACGTCACGGGCCGGCAGCGTCTCGGCGATCAACGGCTCCACGCGCTCCCACTTGCCGCCGGCGAGGCCGCAGCCGATGCGCGGCATGTGGACGCCGGCGTTGAGGTCCACCGCGTGCTGGGCCAGGGTGGCCAGGCAGCGCGCCACGGCGTCGTAGCGGATCGGCGGCCCCTTGCTGCCGGCGCGGAGGCCGTGCTGGCCGACCATGTTGGCCACCCACGTGTCCGCCCGCACCTGGACGAGCTGGGTCGCGCCGAGCCCGAAGTCGTTGCGCGCCCGCGCGCGGTGCCAGTCGCGGTAGGCCCGCTCCGGTTCCGGCCGGCGCTGGGAGATCGCCAGGACGAAGCCCTTGCCCCACCCGCCGAGGTCGTTGCAGACGTGGGCGATGATCTTCGGCCCCTTGGCCTGGGGACTCGTCGCGTCACCCTTGACGACTCGCAGCACCTCCACGCCCGCGATGCCGCCGGCGGCGCGATCGCCTGTCGACGCGGTTTCCGCCCGCCCGTGCCCGCCCGCCGGCGCCGGTTGACCGCCCCGCCGCAACCCGACCGGCGACGTCCGTCACCGCGCCTCCCGCGCCTGATGAGGGGAAGCTTGAGCCGGGAGGTGGTGCGCGGTGTTGCGGTTGCCGTTCGGCGTGCACGACGAGGTGCGCGCGGAGTTCGAGCGCCGCTGGGCGCGGACGCGGCCGTTGCTGCTGCTGGGCTTCCTCGCGCCGCCCGCGGTGAGCCTGGCCGTCGCCGTCGTGGCGCGGTGGTCGGGTGTCCCGGCGGTGGGCTGGGTCCTGCTGCTGGTCGGCTGCGGGGCGCCGGCGGTGTTCCTGTTCCGCCGCGTCTACGTGCACCGGACGGGCTGGTGGGGCGGTGTCGTCGCGTACAGCGGCGCGGTGCAGGTCCTCGGCCTCGGGTTGGTCACCGCGCGGGCGCTGCTCGTGCTGCCCACCGTCGCGGCGATCGTGGCCGGGGTGCTGCTGGTGACCAGGGCGCGGGTCGTGCTGCTGGACGAGACCGGCGGCGCGATCGCCGCCACGACGCTGGGCGTGCGGAGCGCGTCCCGGCAGGTGCGCGGCCCGACCGGCAAGCTGCTCGCGGCACACGCCACGGTGGACGGTGAGGTGCTGCGCTGGCACGTGACCACCGGAGCGTCCATCCCGGACACGTGCGGGGGCGAGCTGCCGCTGCGCGAGATCACCGACGTGTGGGTGGCGGAGACGCGCGACGCGCCCGGCGGACCCGTGGTCGTCGTGCGCGCCGGCGGCCGTGACCTGGAGCTGGTCGTCGGGCACCCGCACGACTTCGCGAGCGTCCTCGACCGGCGGTTGCGGCTGCTCGGCGGCCCCGGCTGGTCGCAGGCGTGACGTCCGCTCAAGTTACTCGTTGGTCACGTCGAGGTCCGACGACGGAGAGGGGCAGCGGCCATGGCGACCGAGCGGTTGCGGCTGGAGGACGGCACGGAGCTGAACGTGGTGAGCGGCGGCCCGTCCGACGCCGGGGTGACCGTGGTGCTCGCCCACGGCTACGCGCTGGACCACCGCAGCTGGCACCGCGTGGTCGCGGCGCTGCCCGAATCGGTGCGCGTCATCGCCTACGACCACCGCGGGCACGGCGCGTCGTCGCCCGCGGACAAGGAGACCGCGACGATCGAGCAGCTGGGCGACGACCTCGGCGAGCTGGTCGAACGGCTGGTGCCGGACGGGCGGGTGATCATCGTGGGTCACGCCATGGGTGGCATGGCGGCGATGGCGATGGCCGAACGCCGTCCCCGCCTGTACCGGCAGCGGGTGGCGGGCGTGGTGTTCGTGTCGATGGCCGCGACGGGCCTCGCGGAGACGTCGTTGGCGTGGCCGAAGGCGCTGGGCAAGCTCGTCCGGGAGCTGGAACGCGCCTTCGGGCCGCTGGTGCGCGCGGTGCGGGAGAAGATCGAGCCCGCGAAGACGGCCGGGCTGCGCTGGTGGCTGTTCGGCGACGAGCCGCGCGACGAGGACGTGGACCTCACCGCCGACATGGTCTGGTCGCACTGGCCCGAGACGGTGGCGTTGTTCCGGCCGGCCGTGGACCGGTACGACCGCGAGGCCGCGCTGACCGTGGCGGGGGAGCGGCCGGTGATCGCGATGGTGGGCGACGAGGACCGCCTGGTGCCGGAGTCCAACGCCAAGTCCCTGGCCGCGGCGGTCGGCGGGGAGTCCGTGGTCGTGGAGGACGCGGGCCACATGCTGCCGCTCGAAGCGCCGGCCGAGGTGGCGGCGCGGATCATGGAGCTGAGCGCCTAGCCCCGCGCCGGTCACCGGCGGCGGTCACCCGCGGCTGATCCGGTCGAGGCAGAGGTACCGGCCGGCCATCGGCGCCATGGGGCCGACGACCAGCACCTTCGCCGTGTCGCGGTGTCGCCCGCACGGATCGTCGCGCCCGGGTTGCACCTCGCCGTCGGCGAGGACGCGGAAGCGCGCGTCCGGGTCGTCGCAGGGGACGATCCGGGCCGCGTCGGCGTCCTCGAACCCCTGGTCGTCGCCCGGGAAGCCGACGCAGTTCCCCACTTCGGAGGCGTCGACGGCGTCGTCCGGGGCCGTCAGGTCGTCGGCGATCGAGACGACCGCCGCGACGAACAGCGCCACGACTGCCAACGCGAACACGCCCCACAGGATCTTCCGCACGATCGCCACCTCCACCTCCGTACCGTTCCGCGCGGAGCGGGGTGCGACAACCGCCGTGGCCGGATGCGGCCACCGGACGTCGGGGCCGGGGCGTCAGGCCGGTGGCTGCTCGGTGAGCAGTTCGGCGATCACACGGGTGCCGGGAGCGTGCCGGCCTCCGGGGCCGGGGAGCGGCGTCACGTCGTCCACGTGCAGTTCGCCGCCGCAGTGGGAACACGTCACGACCGGGGTCGCGGGGTGGTCGCACGTGGTGTGGTGCAGGCGCAGCGGCGGGCCGTCCGGGGCGAGGTGGCGGTCACCCCAGGCCAGGAGGCTGACGACGACGCCGTACAGCTCCTTGCCGGCCTCGGTCAGGTGGTAGTCGTGGCGCACGGGGTTGTCCTGGTACGGCCGGCGCACGACGACGCCGGCGTCGACGAGCGTGGTGAGGCGGTCCGTCAGGACGTTGGTCGCGATGCCGAGGTCGCGGGTGAACTGGTCGAACCGCGTCAGCCCCAGGAACAGGTCGCGCAGCACGAGCAGGGTCCACGGGTCCGCGACGATGTTCGCGGTGCGCGCCACGGAGCACGCCATGACGCCGAAGCGATCTCTGGCCACGCCCTCAGCCTAGTCGGTTGCGAACAGCAAGGCTGCAGCTCTAGGGTCACTTGCAACTTGCAAGCCACTGGAGGTTGATCGTGTACCACGCTGTCGTCAGGGCCAAGGTGCGCAGGCTGTGGGAACGGGTCGGCGCCGGCGACCACCGGGCCGCCGTCGAACTCGCCGCACCCGACCTGCGGTTCCGGTTCGTCGGCGATCCGCCGGTCGGCGCCGAGTTCACCGGTCGCGACGAGTTCGAGCGGTGGTTCCTCGGGCTGCAACGGACCCTGCCCGGCCTGCGGATCACGCTGACCGACGTCGTGGTGCGCGGGTGGCCGTGGCGCACCACCGTCGTGACGCGGCTGACCATGGCGGCGACGCTCGCCGACGGCTCCGCGTACCGCAACGAGGGCGTGCAGTGGGTGACGTTGCGGTGGGGGCGGATGGTGGACGACTACGTCCTGGAGGACACGGCCCGGTTGGCCGACGCGCTGCACCGTCAGGCGAGCCGCGCGGCCTGAGCCCGGAGGCCGGTCAGGTGTTGGCCCGGTAGGCCTCGGCCAGCAGCCGCGTGAACTCGTCGTCCACCTGGTCCGGCGACTCCAGCGCGACCCGCACGGTGCCGTGGGCCAGGCTCTTCGCCGACAGCAGTCGGCCGCCCGGCTCGCGGCCCGGCAGGTTCAGCCCGACGTCGACCCGGCGCCTGGTGGTCGCCTTGACGACGGCGAAGGTGCGCTTCGGCGCGACCAGCGAGATGTAGGTCTTGCGCGCCTGCACGACCACGTCGTCGCCCACCGAGCACGCCGCCTCCAGCACCGCGTCGCAGACGGGGCGCAGGTCCGGCCGGTCGGCGTACTGGTTGTCGATCAGCTCGGCCGGGTCGGTGAGCAGGAAGTCCGGGTAGCCGTGCCGTTCGTAGACCAGCAGGTCCTGCGAGTAGCCGCCGACGCCCTGCGCGGTCAGCCACCGCCGCAACGCGGGCTCGTCGCGCGGGTCCTCCTCGCGCACCAGCCCGTTCCACTCCGCGACCGTCCGGCCCGTGGCCGCCTCCAGCCGCCGGGCGGCGTCGTCCATCATGGACTTCCAACCGCGGATCTCGCGCTTGCCCGGTGTCGACATGGGGGCCGCCTCCTCGTCCGCGACCACCGTAGTGACGCCCGTCACGTGCGGCAACGCGTGCGGCTCACGACACCCAGCGCCACACCGACGGCGGCCGACCACCCTTCGGCAGGGCGGCGGCGTGCTGCGCGGTGCGTTCCAGGCCCGGCACCCGTTCCATGATCCGACCCAGGTTCGCCGGGTAGGGGCGGTCGCCGGTCAGCGACTCGGTGGCGTCCAACGCCTGCGCGGTGGTGAACTCGCGGCCGAGCAGCCCGGCGGTGAACCCGGTGTCCCGCCAGAGCCGGTCGGCGAGGATCGGGCGGCAGTCGCGGACGATCCGGTCGTGGTCGAACGCCAGCGGCGGCACCTCGGTGACCGGCGCCCACACCGGGCCGTCGCCGGCCAGCCGGGTGGGGTCGACGGTGGCCCAGAGCGCGATCGACAACGTCGGGCCGCGCGGGTCGCGGGACGGCTCGTCGAACGTGCTGAGCTGCCCGGACGCGGAGATCGCCTCCGCCGGGACGCCGAGCTTCCCGGTGACCGCGCGCCGCGCCGCGTCCCGCAGCCGTTCGCCCTTGCCCAGCAGCACACCGGGCAGGGCCAACTCGCCCGCGAACGGCTCGAACGCGCGCGGCGCGACACCCACCAACACCGCCCGCGCCACCGGGTCGAAGCGCAGGGCCAGCACGTCCACCGAGACCAGGGTCGACTCGATCATGGCCTGATCCTCCCGCATCCGACCGACCACCCACCGCCCGGACCGCCGCCCACCCTCCCCACCGGCCTCCCCGGCGTCCGGTCTCACGCCGAGGTCGGCGCGCCCCCCGCCGCCGCGGCCGACGCGGGGGCGCGGACCGGCGTCCGCACCACGTAGTCCGACCGGTCCGCTCCCGCCCCCGTGACGAGCACCGGGACGCCCAGGTCTCCCTCCAACCACGCCACCGGGTCGGGCAGGTCGGCGAGCACCGGCGTGCGGCCCGCCAGGAACGCGGTCAGCTCCGCCCCCGTGCCCGCGACCGGCAGGGGAGCGTCGTAGGACACCGCCACCTTGAGGTCCCGCGCGTCGAGGTGCGTCACCGCCAGCGCGTCCACCCCGCCGCACGCCGCCACCGCGTACCGGAGCAGCACCGCGTCGAGGTGACCGGCCCGCCACGCCCCCTGGTAGTGGCCGGTGCCGTTGTGGCGCTCCGGGAACCGGGCGAGCACCGCCGCGTCCTCGGTGGGCAGCGGCCCGGCGCCGTGGCGGGTCTGGTACGTCCTGGTCACGCCGAGCACGGTGGCCCGCCGTCCGCCGAGCAGGCCGCGGGCGTTGTCCGGGGTGACCGTCGACCACGTCGTGTGCGGGTGGAAGCCGCGCCACTGGTCGAGCAGCACGCCCTGCGCGCCCTCGAAGACGAGCCGCCCGGCGTCGGCCAGGCGCCCCACCTCGTCTCCGGTGGTGCACCGGACCGCGTCGGCGAACGCCCGGTACAGCGACACCAGCTCGTCCACGGACGTGCCGTCGCCGATCAGCGGCTCGTAGAACCGCGCCAGCGCGTCGAGCTTGCCGCGCAGCACGGCCGGGCGGGCGCAGTCGCCGACCGTCGGCGCGGGGCCGGGCACGCCGAGGACCGGCTGGTCCTCGACCACGTCACCCGGCGCCGCGCCCCGGCCCGCGAGCAGCGAGTACCAGACGGTCTCGCCGATGCCCTTGCCGCACGAGCCGTGCCGGCCGGGCCCGCGCGCGTCCTCGCGGGCCCGGTTCGCGGCGACGTGGATCGGGGTGGTGAGCAGCGCGTCCGCGTCGATCGACAGCAGCCGCAACGGGTCCGCGACGCCCAGCGCCGCCAGCTCCCGCGACTCGGCGGCCAGGGCGATCGGCTCGACCAGGACGTGCCGGGAGAGGTGGGTCGGCACGCCCGCGAGCGTGCCGGACCCGAACTGGCTGAACGTGTGGTGCCGGTCGCCGGCGACCACGTTGTGCGCGGCCTGCGCGCCGCCGTTGAACCGCACCACCGACGTCACGGGACCGTCGTGGCACAGCGCGTCGACGACCGCCCCCTTGCCCTCGTCGCCGAACCCCAGGCCGACGACGACCACGTGCCCGTCCACCCCGATTCCGCCCATCAGTTCAGCGTCACGTCGTCGGGACCGTCGAGCAGCGGGGGAGCGGCGGTCGTCGCGACCGCCTTGCCGCCCACGTGGACCAGCGCCTTGCCGACCGCCTCGCGCTCGGCGATCGACCCGACGTCGGCCAGGTCGATCATCGCCTGGTCGAGGTCGACGACCCGCTCCTCCATCCCGATGGTGGCGGCGATCAGCTCGCACACCGCGCCCGGGTCGTCCAGCTTGAGGAAGTTCTGGCCCAGCAGGTCGCGCCAGTGGTCGGCGATCTGCGGGTCGTCGTAGTACGACGACTGCTTGGGCAGCACGAAGTAGACGTGCCACTTGCGGCTCAGCTCCCGGTACACCGACGCCGGGTCGATGTCCTCCTTGATGTCGTCGCCGATGATCCGGCGGATGTGCTTGGCCTCCAGCCGCGGCTTGTTCAGCTCGTCGCCGATCAGGAACAGGTAGCCCTTGCGGCCGCGCTTCTGCCACGCGTCGGTGACGACGTGCCGGGCCACGAAGTACGCGGCCAGCTCGTACGACTCGCTCTTCTGCCCGCCGCCGTTGCCCTCCAGGAAGATCGTGCGCAGCTGCTCGTCCATCCGGTTGTCCGACTCGAACTGGCCGACCTGCAGCGGCACGCGGTCGCTGTCCGCGTCACCGATGCCGCCGAACATCAGCTGCGGGTCGGTGAGGTAGCCCTTGCGCTGCAACAGCCCGTGCAGCTTGCCCAGCTTGCGCTGCATGATCTGCGGCACCCGGCCCATCGAGCCGGTGACGTCGAACAGCACCGCGATCGGCGTCGAGTCGGCGTGGTCGGCCGAGTCGCGGCACTCGCGGGCCACCACGCCCTTCGGGTCCAGCGACGGGTCGGCCTTCCACTCGGTCCTCGGCTGCGACCGCAGCGTGGCGGTGTAGCCGAAGTCGTCGATGCCCTTGGCCGCGCGGAAGGTCTTCGCCGCCGCGTAGGCGTTGTCGTCCCACTTGCCGTGTCCCATGTCAGGCTCCTGTCATCGGTAGAGCGAACGGGCGGAAGGTCCGCTCGCCGTAGAGGTCTTCGAGCAGTTCGTCGTACTCGGCGAGCAGGTCGGCGGCGTCGGGTCGACGGCCCGGTTCGTCCTGCGCGCACCAGCGCGCGAACGTGCGCTGCCGCGTTTCGTCGTCGGCCAGGAGGTCCAGCATGAGCGTGTGTGCCATGTGGACGTCCGTGGCGGTGGTGACCGGCTGTCCCTTGTGGACTTCCGGCGGGTAGGCGGTGGTCTTGTCGGTGGCGAGGAGCCGTTCGCCGGCGGCGACCGCGAACGTCCAGCCGGCCAGCACGATCCCGTGCTGCTCCGGGTGCACCAGCACGTTGTCGGCGGTGATCGCGCCGTGGACCAGGCCGATCCGGTGCGCGCCGGCGACCGCCCGCAGCAGCCTGCGGTGCATCCACGCGTAGTCGCGGCCGTCCAGGCCGCGCGGGAACGCCCGGCGCACGTCGGCCAGCGTCACGAACCCGTCGACCAGCGGTTCGAGGACGGTGAACGCCCGCTCGCCGCGCTCCACGTCACCGGACGTGTCGACCAGGCGCGGGTAGTAGGGGCGCAGCCACCGGTGCTCGGCGGTGAACCGGTCGAGCCGGCGCAACGCGTCCCACTCGGCGTGCAGCAGCGGGTTGAGCGCGGGGTTGCGGACGACCTTGACCACGTGCGGGCCGTCGGTCCGGTAGACGTTGGCGACGCTGCCGACCGCGTGCCGGTCGGTGATCCGGTACGCGCCGGTCGCGGTGCGCAGCTCGACGGACGTGCCGTGCCGCCACTCGTGGTGGAGCCGGGTCAGCTCCGCCGACGCCGCGTGCGCCCTGGTGTCGCCCGCCCCGACCCGGTCGGGGTGCAGGACGGCGGCCAGCTGTCGGTACAGCCGCTGCACCTCCTTGCTCCGGGCCGGGTCGACGGGGCCGAACAGGTCGGCCGCCGTGCCCGCCCGCTCGACCCGGTCGAGGGCTTCGTCCCTGGTGAACATAGTTTGAGTCTAGACGACTCAAACCCTCGATGGAGTGGAATAGCGGTGTGCCGCCGGTCACATCGGGGGGCGGCCCGCCAAGCGGCCCGGCGGGCCGGTGTCAGGCCGTCGCCGACGTTCGACACCGCGGACGCGAGCCCCAGTTCGCCGAAGTCACGTCCCGGTCATGGCGCCGCGGCAGCCGACGTCGGCGTTCGCGCCGGCGTGGGGCACCGCATTCCGGTTCCGTCCAGTCCTCCGGCGATCGACCCACGATGTGAGAGGCGACCGGCGCGCGTGGACACGCGGTCCGCGCCGAACCCATCATTCGCTCGATCACGAACTGGCTGGGGGACCGCATGGTGTCACCGTTGGACAACCCGACCTGTGCCTCGCTGAACGGCGCGCACGCCCGGTTCGCCGAACGTCACGGGCAGGTGATGCGCTACCACCCGGAGGTGGCGACGTTCCTGGCGCTGCCCGACCGCCCCGACGACCGGGTGTGGGCGGACGTCGCCGCGTTGGCCGGGCCGGGCGCGACCGTGCCGATGAACTCGTCCTTCGCGCCGCCCGCCGGGTGGGAGGTGCTGGGCCGGGTCGCCGGCGTGCAGCTCGTGGACGTCGGGGTGCGCGCCGCCGAGGACGCGGAGGCCGTCCGGCTCGGACCGCGCGACGTGCCGGAGATGCTGGAGCTGGTGGAGCGCACGAAACCGGGGCCGTTCCTGCGGCGGACCGTGGAGCTGGGGACCTACCTCGGCATCCGCCGGGACGGCGCGCTGGTCGCGATGGCCGGCGAACGCCTCCGCCCGCCGGGGTGGACGGAGATCAGCGCCGTGTGCACCGATCCCGCGCACCGCGGGCGGGGCCTGGCCACCCGCCTGGTGCTGGCCGTGGCGGCGGGCATCCGGGCGCGCGGCGAGACGCCGCTGATGCACGCCGCCGCGTCCAACACGTCGGCCATCCGGCTGTACGAGTCGCTGGGTTTCGCGCTGCGCAAGCGGACGGAGTTCGTGATGCTGCGCGTGCCCGAGGACGCCGACGTCGCACTGCGGGCCGGCGCCCGCTCGTGATCCCGGTCAGTCCAGGTCGTCGAGGAAGCGGGCGACGATCTCGGCGGCGATCTCGCGGGCCTTCACGTTGCGGCGCTGGGACAGCTCGGTGATCTTCTTGAACGCGGTGTCGGCGTCGCAGCGCTGCACGGCCATCAGGATGCCGACGGCCTGGCTGGTCGTGCTGCGGCTGGCCAGCGCCTCCCGCAGCGTGCTCGCCTCCCGCTCGCCCTCGGCCAGCAGGGCCTCGCGGAAGCTCGACAGTTCCAGGTGGACCCTGATCCGGGCGATCAGCTCCGTCGGGTGGAACGGCTTCACCACGTAGTCGTCCGCGCCGTTGCGCAGCCCTTCCACCGCCGACTCGGTGCCCGCGCGGGCCGTCAGCAGCACCACGGGCACGCGCACCAGCACCGGGTCGGCCCGCAGGTCGCCGAGCAGCGCGACGCCGTCGCGGCCGGGCAGCATCACGTCGCTGAGCACGAGGTCCGGCCGGGACGTGCGGGCGTGCTTCAGCGCGGTCTCGGCGTCGCCGACCGCGGCCACCCGCCAGCGCTGCGCGGTCAGCAGCCGGACCAGGTAGTCGCGCATGTCGGCGTTGTCCTCGACCAGCAGGATGTGCCGCTCGCCGGCGCCGGCCGCCGGCGGCTCCACGACGGCGGCCGGCGCCCACTGGCGCGCCTCGCCGAGGAACGTGGCGCCGAGGTCGTCCAACGTGGTGTGACGGGCGGCCTCCTCGGACGTCGCCAACGGCACCGTGACGGTGAACGTGCTGCCCTCGCCGAGCGCGCTGCGCACGGTCACCCCGCCGCCGAGCGCCGCCGCCAGGTCCGATACCAGCGACAGGCCGATGCCGACGCCCTCGCGGCTGCGGCCGGTGACGCCGTCGACCTGGTGGAACCGCTCGAACACGCGCTGCTGCTCGGCGTCCGGGATGCCCACGCCGGTGTCGGCGACGGTCAGCACGCACGAGTCCCCGGTGGTGCGGACGGTGACGCGCACGGAGCCCTCGGTGGTGAACTTCAGCGCGTTGGACAGCAGGTTGAGCACGATCCGCGCCCACATCTCCTGGTCCAGCCACACCGTGCCGCCCTCGACGTCGACCTCCAGGTCGAGCCCGAGGCTCTCGGCGGTCGCGCGGAACATGGCGGCGCAGTCGGCGGTCAGCGCCGCGATGTCGGTCGGCTCGAGTCGCGGGCGCAGGTGGTCGGCCCCGGCCCGCGCCACGTCGAGCAGCGTGTCGACCAGGCGGCGCAGCCGCAGCGCGGCCCGGTGCGCGGCCGACACCGCCTCGCGCTGACCGGCGGGCAGCGCGTCGGCGTGGTGCTCCAGCAAGGTGCCCAGCGGGGCCAGCAACAACGTCAACGGCGTGCGGAACTCGTGGCTGATGTTCTGGAAGAACCGGGTCTTCGCGGCGTCCAGCTCGGCCAACGCCGTCGCCCGCGCGCGCTCGGCCCCGTACGCGACCGTGTCGTCCACGGCGGTCGCCACGCCGGCCGTCACCAGGTCCACGAAGGACGCGTAGGACTGGTCGAAGCTCCGGAACGGGCTCAGGCCGACGACCAGCGCGCCGTGCGTGCCGCGGACGCCCGCCGCCAGGGGCAGCACCAGCGTCCCGCCGCCGATCATCTCCGACTCCCCGCCGGCCGCCACCCGGCGCACCACGTCCGCCGGGACGTCCGGGCCCTCGCCCGCGGCCGCCACGAGGACCGGCTCGCCGTCACCGCCGCGCAGGTAGGCCTCGACCCGGGGCAGGTCGGCCGCACTGGCCGACAGCAGCTTCACCGCGGCCCGGCACGCGTCGGCGGCCGTGTCGGCCTCGGCGATCGACAGGGTGCCGAGCTGGCGCAACGTCTCCAGCCTGCGTTCGCCCAGCACCCGGGGCGTCACGTCGGTGGTGGCCACGAACACGCCCGCGACCGTGCCGTCCTCGGCGTGCACGGGGCTGTAGGAGAACGTCCAGTACGTCTCCTCCAGGTGGCCGTGCCGGTGCAGGAACAGCAGCTGGTTCTCGGAGTAGGTGGACACGCCCTCGGCGAAGACCTGATCGGCCCGCGGACCCAGCTCCTCCCACACCTCGGGCCAGCACTCGCCGCCTGGCTGGCCGATCGCGCCGGGGTACTTCGCGCCCAGCACCGGGGTGTAGGCGTGGTTGAAGATCTGGACCAGCCGCGGACCCCACCACAGCAGCATGGGCACGCTGGACGGCATCACGGTGCGGATCGCGGCGCGCAGCTCGACGGGCCAGGACTCGACCGGTCCGAGGGGGCCGGCCGCCCAGTCGTGTGCGCGGTGCGCGGCGCTGGTGAGGTCGTCGCCAGGGAACAGCCGCCGCGCAGACCACTCCACCACGTCCGCCGCCTCCCGCGTCAAAGCGAGACGACGTCCACGGCACCGGACAGGTCTCGCGATTCTCATCGACCTGCGCGGCTGGTGTTTCAACCGGCTGCGACGATGTTAGCCGAGGCCGGGGGCCTGGGCGCCATCGGTGCAGGTCGTGTCGCGCTCGGGGTGGTGCGGTGGTGCGCAGGGTCCTGACCGCGCCGCTGTACGGCGTAGCGCTCGGCGTGCTGTCGCTGGTCGGACTGGTCCAACTGGTCACGTTCGTCGTCGGCCACGCGGATGTGCGTGCCGCGATGAGGACGGGCTGCACCGGACGCCGTGGGTGGTCGTGGCCGTTCGGCGTGCTGCTGGTGGCGGCCGGGTTCGCCGCAGGTCCGCTGTCATGCGCCGGCGCACCCGGTGGACGCCCGTGCTGCTCGGCCCCACCACCCGCACCGGGAGCACCGCGCGTGGGTGTGGATGGTGCCGCGCGTGCCGACGGCCGCGGTCGGCACGGCGGTCGCCGGGCTCGGACCGGCGGCGTGGCACCTGGTGGCGATCTTCCCGACGTTCCCGGCCGCGCACGGCCCCGACGTCGTGGCCGGCACGCGGCCTGCCCTCACCTCGGTCGCCGGGGTGATCATGTCCGCGGGCGTGGTGCCGGCCGCCACGTTCGGCGCCCTGGCCGTGCTGCCGCTGGTCAGGTTGGCGCAGAGGGCGTTCCTGGTGGCGTTCGGCGTGCTGCTGGACGCGCTGGTCGTCCGAGCGCTGCCGGCGCCCGCCCTGACCATCCACAAGGGACGGACGTTCCGGTGGGCCGGCGGACCGAAGCCCGCCGGGCGTTCTGCCGGCAGGCCGACGCGTGGAATGGTGGACTGGGACGACGGCGAACCGACCCGGTGAGGATGCGGATGACTCTCGACCAGACCGGCAGGACCACGACCGGCACGGCCACGACGGCCACGACCACCACGACGGCGGCGCCGTGGTGGACCTCGGCGGTGGTGTACCAGGTGTACCCGCGCAGCTTCGCCGACGCGGACGGTGACGGCGTGGGCGACCTGGCGGGTCTGGCGTCACGGCTGGACCACCTGGAAAGGCTGGGCGTGGACGTGGTCTGGCTCTCGCCGGTGTACGCGTCGCCGCAGGCCGACAACGGTTACGACATCTCGGACTACCAGGCGATCGACCCGGTCTTCGGGACGTTGGAGGACTTCGACCGGCTGCTCGCGGAGGTGCACGCGCGGGGCATGAAGCTGGTGATGGACCTGGTCGTGAACCACACCTCGGACGAGCACCCGTGGTTCGCGGAGTCGCGGTCGTCCCAGGACAACCCGAAGCGGGACTGGTACTGGTGGCGCCCGCCGCGGGACGGGTTCGCGGCGGGGGAGCCGGGCGCGGAGCCCACCAACTGGGAGTCGTTCTTCTCGGGGCCCGCGTGGACGCTGGACGAGAAGACCGGCGAGTACTACCTGCACCTGTTCGACCGCAAGCAGCCGGACCTGAACTGGGAGAACCCCGAGGTCCGCCACGCGGTGTACGACATGATGCGGTGGTGGCTCGACCGGGGCGTCGACGGCTTCCGCATGGACGTGATCAACCTCATCTCGAAGGACCCGGCGCTCCCCGACGGCGCCACCACCGGCACCGGCGGCCTCGGCGACGGGTTCCCCCACTACGGCACCGGTCCGCGCATCCACGAATTCCTCCAGGAGATGCACCGCGAGGTCTTCCGCGGGCGCACGGGGGAGTTCCTGACCGTCGGCGAGATGCCCGGCGTGACGTGGGAGGACGCGAGGCTGTTCACCGACCCGGCGCGCGGCGAGGTGGACATGGTGTTCCAGTTCGAGCACGTGTCGCTGGACCACGGCCAGGGCGGCAAGTTCGACCCGAAGCCGCTGGACCTGCGCGACCTGAAGGCGTCGCTCGGGCGGTGGCAGGCGGCGCTGGCCGAGACGGGCTGGAACAGCCTGTACTGGTGCAACCACGACCAGCCCCGCGTGGTGTCCCGGTTCGGCGACGACGGGCAGTGGTGGCGCGAGTCGGCGACGGCGTGGGCGACCGTGCTGCACCTGCACCGGGGCACGCCGTTCGTCTACCAGGGCGAAGAGCTGGGGATGACCAACGCGCCGTTCGCCGGCGTGCACGAGATGCGCGACGTCGAGTCGCTCAACCACCACCGGCGGCAGGTCGAGGCGGGCGTGGACCCGGACGTGGTGCTGCGCGGACTGCGGGCGATGGGCCGCGACAACGCGCGCACGCCGGTGCAGTGGGACGCCACCCCGAACGCCGGGTTCACGTCCGGCGAGCCGTGGCTGGCCGTCAACCCCAACCACTCGTGGCTCAACGCCGAGGCCCAGTACGACGACCCGAGGTCCGTCTTCAACCACTACCGGCGGCTGATCGGGCTGCGCCACGAACTCCCGGTGGTGGCGCTCGGCGACTTCCGGATGCTCCTGGCCGACCACCCGCACGTCTACGCGTACGAACGCGCGCTGGACGGCGTCCGGCTGCTCGTCGTCGCGAACCTCGGCGGGGCCGAGCAGACCGTCGACGTCGATCCGGCCTGGTCGGATGCCGACGTGGTGCTCTCCAACACCGACGCCGCGCACGTGTCGGCCGGGCGCGTGGAGCTCGGGCCATGGGCGGCGCTGGTGCTCAAGCGGTAGCGGACCGGACGCCCGGACGCGCTGAGCGGAACCCGTTTCGCGCGCACGGGCGTCGTGCCGGACAATCACCCGATCACACGTGGATTCGACGGAGGGTGATCGGTGCTGGGTGGGGATGTCGGGCTGGAGCTCGGCCTGCGGGTGGCCAACGCGCTGAAAGCGGCGCTCGACGTGGAGATCACACCGGTCGAGGCGCTGATCCGACCCGCGGCCCCCGGGCGCGGTGCGGACTACCAGTGCAACGTCGCCATGAGCCTGGCCAAGAGGCTCGGCCGACCGCCCCGCGAGGTCGCCGAGGCGATCGTCGCGCACCTCGACGCCGCCGACGTGGTCGAGCGGCCCGAGGTGGCCGGGCCGGGGTTCGTCAACTTCACCCTGCGCCGCGAGTGGCTGGAGGCGCAGACCGCCCGGCTCCTCGGCGACGCCCGCCTCGGCGTGCCGACCGTCGAACCGCGGCGGTTCGCCATCGACTACGGCAGCCCCAACGTGGCCAAGGAGATGCACGTCGGCCACCTCCGGTCGTCGATCATCGGCGACGCGGTGGTCCGGCTGCTGGAGTTCGCTGGCCACGAGGTGATCCGGCACAACCACCTGGGCGACTGGGGCACGCCGTTCGGCATGCTCATCGAGCACCTGGTGGACCAGGGCAGCACCGGCGCCGGCCACTCGATCGGCGACCTGAACGGCTTCTACCAGGAGGCGCGCAAGAAGTTCGACGCCGACCCGGAGTTCGCCGACCGGGCCCGTCGCCGCGTGGTGGCGTTGCAGGGCGGCGACGAGACCACCCTCGCGCTGTGGCGCGAGCTGGTGGAGGAGTCGGAGCGGCACTTCGCCGCCGTGTACGAGCTGCTGGGCGTGAAGCTGACCGCCGACGACTACTACGGCGAGAGCTTCTACAACCCGTTCCTGGGCGAGGTGGTCGAGGAGCTGGAGGCCAAGGGCCTCACCTCGATCAGCGACGGCGCGGTGTGCGTGTTCCCGCCCGGCTTCACCAACCGCGAGGGCGAGCCGCTGCCGCTGATCGTCCGCAAGAGCGACGGCGGCTACGGCTACGCCAGCACCGACCTCGCCACCGCCCGCTACTGGACCCGCGACCGGGGCGCCACGGACCTGCTGTACGTGGTCGGCTCGCCGCAGGCGCAGCACTTCAAGATGGTGTTCGCCACGGCCGAGGCCGCGGGCTGGCTGGACGACGACCACCGGGCCGTGCACATCGGGTTCGGCTCGATCCTCGGCGAGGACGGCAAGGTGCTGCGCACCCGCGCGGGCGGGTCGGTGAAGCTGGTCGACCTGCTGCGCGAGGCCGTCGACCGGGCCACCGCGGTCGTCGCCGAGCGGTCCAAGCTGGACGAGGCGCGGCGCGAGGCGGTGTCCCGGGCGGTCGGCATCGGCGCGGTGAAGTACGCGGACCTGTCCGGCGACCGGGAGAAGGACTACGTCTTCGCGTGGGACCGGATGCTCGCCATGGAGGGCAACACGTCCGTCTACCTGCAGTACGCCAACGCGCGCGTGCTGTCGGTGGTCGCCCGCGTCGGGCGGGAGGCGGAGCCCGGCACGCCGGTGCTGCTGGCAGAGGCCGCCGAACGGGCGCTGGCGGTGAAGATCCTGCAGCTGCCGGCCGCCGTGGCCGCCGCGACGGAGGAGTACGCGCCGCACAAGCTGTGCACCTACCTGTACGAGACGGCGGTCGCGTTCTCGACGTTCTACGAGAACTGCCCGGTGGTGCAGGCCCCGGACGACGACACCCGCATGTCCCGGCTGGTGCTGGCGCAGCTCACGTCCCGGGTGCTGGCGCTGGGCCTGTCGCTGCTCGGCATCGACGCGCCCAACCAGCTCTGACGGTCGCCGTCACGGGCCGGTGACGTCCAGGACGCCCATCATGCCCAGGTCCTCGTGCGAGGCGATGTGGCAGTGGTAGACGGTGCGTCCCGGCTCGCCCCGGAACGGCACGGCGATCGTCACCGCGCCGCCCGGCGGGACGTTGACGGTGTCCCGCCAGGCGCGCACGGGCTCGGGCCGCCCGTCGCGCGCCACCACCTGGAACGAGTAGCTGTGCAGGTGGAACGGGTGGTCGGTGGTGTGCTCGTTCACCACCTCCCACACCTCCAGCGTGCCCAGCCGGGCGTGCAGGTCGACGCGGTGGTGGTCGAACGCGCGGCCGTCGAGGGTGAACCCGCCGCGGTCGTCGCCGCCGAACACGACGCGCCGCCGCCGCACCGCCCGCGCCTCGTCCAGCGCCTCGACGGGCCGCAGCCGGTCGGGCAGCGGCACG
>NZ_JBHTLK010000037.1:0-40272 GCF_042678885.1 Saccharothrix hoggarensis | reverse complement strand
GTGCTGACGCTGCGCATCCCGATCGCCGCGCACGCGCCGCAGCCGCCGGCGGAGGTGCTGCGCCGCCGCGCGCTGCCCCGTCGAGGTCCGCCCCGCTCCTAGGTATGCGCCCTTTCCCCACCACCGTCCCGTTGCGGGACCGGTGGCATCCCCTCATACCCGGGAGTTCCCGCCATGACCGAGTCCTGGCGCGGCCTCGTGCTGCGCTTCCACTTCTACGCGGGCGTGCTCGTCGGCCCGTTCGTCCTGATCGCCGCCCTCACCGGCGTCCTCTACGCCGCGACGCCCCAGGTGGAGTCGTGGCTCTACTCCGACCACCTGCGCGTCCCCGTGTCGACGCAGACCGTGCCGCTGTCGCAGCAGGTGAAGGCCGCGGTCGCCGCGCGGCCCGGCGACGAGCTGGTCGCCGTCCGCCCCGCGCCCGAACCCGGCGCGACGACCCGCGTGCTGTTCGCCAGTGACGGCGACGCGCGGCCCACCGTGTTCGTCGACCCGGCGGACGGTCGGGTGGTCGGCGACCTGATGACCTACGGGACCAGCGGCGTGCTGCCGCTGCGCACCACGATCGACAAGCTGCACGCCAACCTCCTGCTCGGCGAGCCCGGCCGGCTCTACAGCGAGCTGGCCGCGTCCTGGCTGTGGGTCGTCGCGCTGGGCGGCGTGGTGCTGTGGTTCAGCCGCCGCCGCAACCAGCGGACCAGGCCGACGACCAAGCGGCACGCCACGCTCGGCCTGTGGGTGCTGGTGGGCGCGCTGTTCCTGTCCGCGACCGGCCTGACCTGGTCGACGTACGCCGGCGAGAACGTCGCCGACCTGCGCAAGGCCCTCGGCTGGACCACCCCCGCGTTGAGCGCGGGCGACGACCACGCCGGGCACGACATGAGCAACCCCATCCCGGTCATGCCCGGCGAGATCGACTCCGTGCTGGCCACGGCGCGCTCGGCGGGCATCGACGCCGGGTCGATCGAGATCGCCGTGCCGCCGATGTCCGGCATGCCGTGGAAGGTCACCGAGATCGGCCGCGGCTGGCCCACGCAGGCGGACGCGGTCGCCGTGACCGGCGGCGCGGTGGTGGGCGAGGTCCGGTTCGCCGACTACCCGGTGGCCGCGAAGCTCAGCCGGTGGGGCATCGACGCGCACATGGGCGTCCTGTTCGGCTGGCCGAACCAGGTGCTCCTGCTGGCCCTGGGGCTGGGTCTCGTGGCGCTGGTGGTGCTCGGCTACCGGATGTGGTGGCTGCGCCGCCCGACCCGCGGCTTCGGCCGGCCGGTGCCGGGCGGCCAGTGGCGGAAGGTGCCGCGGGCGCAGCTCGTCGTGGTGCTCGTGGTGGCCGCGGGCGTGGGCTGGTTCGTCCCGTTGTTCGGCCTGAGCCTCGTGGCGTTCCTGGTGGTCGACGCCGCGCTGGCCGCACGGCGGAAGCAGGTCGACGAACCCGTCTGACGAACTGTCGGCCCGGGCAGAAACAGCGGTGACGGCCGGGCCGGGAGCGGGTTAACCTGCGCGGCATGCGCTTCGGTTGACGCCCCACACCGCCCCCGGCCCGACCCCTGGCCCGCCTCGCGGTGGGCTGGGCGGTGCTGGCCGACACCGTGCCGATCTACCCGCTGTACGCGCTGCTGTTCGTGGCCACCGGGTTGTCGGACGCCGAGGTCTCGGCGCTGTTCGCGATCTGGTCGACGGTCGCGGTCGTCGCCGAGGTCCCGTTCGGCGCGTTCGCGGACCGGTTCTCCCGCAAGTGGTCCGTCGTCGCGGCCGGCGTGTGCCAGGCGGCCGGCTACGCGTTGTGGACGGTGCTGCCCGGCTTCACCGGCTTCGCCGTGGGGTTCGTGCTGTGGGGCGTGGGCGGCGCGATGTCGTCGGGCGCGCTGGAAGCCCTGCTGCACGACGGTCTGGCGGCGGTCGGCGCGCGCTCCCACTTCGGCGTGGTGATCGGCCGCGTCACGGCGGTCGGCCTGCTGGCCCAGATCCCGGCCGCGCTGCTGGCGACCGTGCTGTTCGACGCGGGCGGTTTCGCGCTCGCGGGCTGGGTGAGCGTGGGGACGTGCCTCGCGGCGGCGCTGGTGGCGACCAGGCTGCCCGAGACGCCGCGCCCGGAGCCGGAGAGCTACCTGGCCACGTTGCGGTCCGGCCTGTCGGAGACCGCGCGCACGCCGGACGTCCGCCTCGCCGTCCTGGTGGTGGCCATGCTGGCGGCGATCGACGCGTTCGAGGAGTACTTCCCGCTGGTCGCGCACGACTGGCGGGTGCCGGTGGCCCTGGTGCCGCTGGCGACCCTGTCCATCCCGCTGGCGGGTGCCGCCGGGGCCGCGCTGGGTGGCGTCGTCCGGCTGCCGCCGGGCGTGCTGCTGGGAGGTGCGGCGGTGCTGCTGGCCGTGGCCGGGTTCGTCGGCCACCCGGCGGGGTTGGCCGGCGTCGCGGTGTTCTACGGCGCGTACCGGCTGGTGTGGGTGACCGCCGAGGCCCGGTTGCAGGAGCGGATCACCGGCGACGCGCGGGCGACCGTGACGTCCGTGGCCGGGTTGGGCAGCGAGGTGCTGTCGTTCGCGGTGTACGCGGCGTGGGTGTACGGCGGGGTCGTGGCGGTGTCGGTGCTGGTGTTGGTGCCGGCGTTGTTCCTGCGGCGGGCGCTCGGGCGGGCCCGGTCGGCGTCGGTCGGGCAACTCGGCGGTCCGTCGGGGTGACTCGGCGGCCTGTGGGGTGGCTCAGCGGGCCCGTTGGGGTGGCTCAGCGGCCCGTCGGCGTGGCTCAGCGGCCCGTCGCCAGCCGTTGGACCTCGTCGTAGCCGGGCACGTCGTCCGGGGCGGCCCGGCCGTCACGCACGGCGAGCGCGGTGCGGACCGTTTCGCCGAGGGCCGCGCGGAACAGCAGCGACCCCGTGCTGACCCGCCGCACGCCGAGGTCCTTCAGCACCCGGACGTCGCGCTGCGCCAGCACGTTCAGCGGCACGGGCACGGCCGCAGCGATGTCCGCGATCTCCCGCTCGTCGGTCAGGCCGGGCACGAACACGCCGTCCGCGCCCGCGTCCACGTACCGGGCGGCGCGGGCCGACGTCGAGTCCCGGTCGACGCCGAGCCAGTGCGTGTCCACCCGCGCGTTGACGAACAGCCCCGGCGCGGCGTCCTTGAACGCCCGCACGATCGCCGCCTGCTCCTCCGGGTCGGCCAGCGCCTCGCCGCGCCCGTCCTCGACGTTCACGCCGGCCACGCCCAGCTCCCACAGCTCCGCCGCCAGGTCCCGCACGTCGCCGCCGAACCCCGCCTCGACGTCCACGGAGATCGGCACGGGCAGCCGCACCAGGCGACGGGCCAGCGCCAGCGTCTCCTCCCGGGCCGCGCCGGCCGCGTCCGGGAGGCCGTGCGCCGCCGCGACGCCCAGGCTCGTCGTGCCGACGGCCGGGAAGCCGGCCCGCACCAGCGCCACCGCCGACGCGAAGTCCCACGCGTTCGGGAGGACGAGGAAGTCGTCGTGCAGCCGGTGGAACGCGCGCGAGCCCTCGACCAGCGCCAACGCGTGCGCCCGTCCGGGGCACTCGTGGCGGCCGGCGCCGAACCAGGCGTCGCCCAGGTCCACCTCGACCACCCGCCCGTCCGGCGCGACGCGTCGCGTGACCGGCACCGGCGGCTCGACGTCCGCGACCAGCGCGACCGTCGCGTCGCACGCCTGCACCAGCAGCCCGATGCGGTTGGCGGTCTCCTCGTCCCACGTGCCGCCGCACGCCTCGACCAGCCGGGCCACCGCCGCGTCGGCCTCCGGCGTGACGGTGACGTGCGGCTGGTAGCACCCGGCGACGAGCCGCACGTCCGGCGCGACGGACCGCGGCAGCCCCAGCGCCTCCACCAGCACCGCCACCGGCGTCCCCGGCCGGCGCAGGGCGGCGACGTCCACAGTGGGCAGGACGTGCTCGGCCAACGCCCGCCGCCGCACGTGGTCCGCGCCTTCGCTGAACCGCGCGACGGTGGCGCGCAACCACGCCACCCCCGACCCGGCCGCCGGCACCGGTGGGACCACGTACGCCTCGTTCCGCAGGACCTCCGAAGTCATGGGGCGAACGTACGGCCGGATCACTTCGGCGCGCGCCGAAACGTCGGCGGCGCACAATGGCGGACGTGGCAGCCGACGAACTCGCGGACCTGGCCG
The DNA here is from genome assembly GCF_042678885.1 of Saccharothrix hoggarensis. Lineage (GTDB taxonomy): Bacteria > Actinomycetota > Actinomycetes > Mycobacteriales > Pseudonocardiaceae > Actinosynnema > Actinosynnema hoggarensis. The sequence continues at coordinate 36,135 of NZ_JBHTLK010000037.1, read as the reverse complement.
CGCTGCTGGCCGACCGCAGCCGGGCGCGGTTCCTGCTCGCGCTCCTGGACGGCAAGGCGTGGACGTCCGGAGAATTGGCCGCGGCCGCCGACGTCGCGCCGTCCACGGCCAGCGAGCACCTGACCCGGCTCGTCCGCGGCGGCCTGCTGGTGGAGCGGCGGCAGGGGCGGCACCGGTACGTCCAGCTGATCATCCCGCGCCGGGCGCGGCTGCTCGAAGACCTGCTCGCCTACCTCGGCCCCGCGGCGCCGGCCCGGCCGACCCTCGCCGCCGCCACCGCCGACCAGGCGCTCCGACGGGGCCGGACGTGCTACGACCACCTCGCCGGACGGCTCGGCGTGGCGATCACCGACGCCATGACGTCCCGCGGGCTGCTCACCGACGACCTGGCCGTCACCGACGTCGGGCTCGCGTGGCTGCGGGACGCACTCGCCTTCACCCCGCCGACCGGCCGCCGGCCGCTCGCCAAGGCGTGCCTGGACTGGACCGAGCGGAGGTCCCACCTGGCGGGCGCGGCCGGGGCGCACGTGTGCGCGCACCTGCACGCGGAGGGGTGGGTGCGCCGGGTCGGGACCGGGCGGGCGGTCCGCCTCACGCCGACCGGGGAGGCGGCGCTGCGGGACCTGCTCGACGTGGACGTGTCCGCACCCTGAGCCCCCTCGGCTTCACCGGACGCCGCCCGGACACCCCGGACGCCCGCCGGCCCGTCCCGGGTCAGCCGGGGTCAGCGGGTCAGCCAGGTCGGCAGCCACGACGAGTTGCCCGACGGCAGCACGTCGACCACGACGCACGTGATGTTGTCGGGCCCGCCGGCCTCGTTGGCCGCGTCGATCAGCGCCCGCACGGTCTCGTCGCCGTCCGCCGTCGCCGTCAGCAGCTCGCCGATCCGGTCCGGCGGCACGACGTCCGACAGCCCGTCCGAGCAGATCAGGTAGCGGTCGCCCGCCTCCACGTCCTGGAAGAACAGGTCCGGGTCGTGCGCGCTGCCCGCTTGCAGCGCCCGCATGAGCATGGACCTGCCGGGGTGCTCGGCGGCCTGCTCCGCGGCCATCCGGCCCTCGTCGACGAGCGCCTGCACCATCGTGTGGTCGCGGGTGATCTGGGTCAGCGCGCCCTCGCGGACGAGGTAGCAGCGCGAGTCCCCGATGTGCCCGACCGCGAACCGCTCGCCGTCCCACAGCAGCGCGGTGAGCGTGGTGCCCATGCCGCGCATGTCGAAGTTCTCCTCGGCCAGGTCGGTCAGCCGGATGGCGATCTCCCGGGCCGCGCCGGCCAGCTCACCGAGGGGGTCGTCGGACTCCACGTCGAGGTCGGCCAGCACCGCCACCGCGATCGAACTCGCCACTTCGCCGTACGCGTGCCCGCCCATGCCGTCGGCGACGGCGAACAGGCGCTCGGTGAAGTACAGGGAGTCCTCGTTCGCATCACGGCGCAGGCCGGTGTCGGTCCCGACGGCGTACCGGAGCGCATACATGCCGCACAGTGAATCACCCGCACGAGTGCCCGTGAGCAGGGCATGTCCAATTCGGTCACCTGGGACGGCCGTAGAACTCGCTCAGGAGCAGCATCGCCGCCCCGGCCGCCACGACGTCATCACCCAGCGGGGTGATCGACACGTCCACCGGCAGCCACTCGTCCTTGGGCAGCCGGGCGCGCACGCCTTCGAGGTAGGCGTCGGGTTGGGCGAGGACCGCGCGACCCGCCAGCACGACGTGGTCGATGTCGAGCAGCTGCACCAGGTCGGCCACCGCGACCCCCACCACGGACGTCGCCTCGACCAGGTCGCCGCGGGCGGCGGCGAGGTTGTGCAGGGCCTCGATGCACCCGCTGCGCCCGCACACGCACGGCGGGCCGTCGAGCTGGATCGTGGTGTGCCCGTACTCGCCCGCGTTGGTGCGGACGCCCCGGTGCACGCGGCCGTCCAGCAGCATGCCGATGCCGAGGCCGGTGCCGACGAGCACGAGCACCGCGTCCCGCAGCTCCTCGCCGCGCCGCCACGCCTCGGCGACGACCGCCGTGTTCGTGTCCTTGTCGAGGACGACCGGCAGGCCCAGGCGTTGCTCGGCCAACGCGCGCAGCGGCACGTCCTGCCACTCGGTCAGGCCGGTCGGGTAGTGCACGACGCCGGTGCGGTGGTCGAGCGGTCCGACGAACCCGATGCCGACGCCGAGCAGCCGGTCGCCGGACAGCCGGTCGCCGCCCAGCTCGTCGGTGCGCAGGGCGTCCACGAGGCGGGTCAGCTCGGCGACGAACGTGGGCGGGTCGAAGTCGGGTGGCAGCGGCGCGACGGCCCGCTCCAGCACCGTGCCCGCGAGGTCGGTGAGCACGACGCGCAGCTCGTCCCGCTCGACCTGGGCCCCGAGCGCGAACCTGCTGTCGGCGACGAGCTTGAGCAGGGTGCGCGGCTTGCCGACGCCGACGTTGCGGGTGCCGGACTCGACCAGCAGGCCGTCGTCGATGAGCCTGCTCACCACCTTGGACACCGCCTGCGGGGTGAGCCCGCTGCGGTCGGCCAGCTCCACCCTGGTCACGGCGCCGGACCTGGCCAGGCCCAGCACCACCGCGTCGTTGTATCCCCGCAGGAAGCGCAAGTTGGGCACCCGGCCATCATGACATCTGGCGTTTTACTACACACCGTTGCTTTAATGCGGTATGCCCCTCCGCACCGGACTGCTCGGCTACGGCATCGCTGGCCGCGTCTTCCACGCGCCCCTGATCGCGGCCACCCCGGACCTTGAGCTGACCGCCGTCGTCACGTCCGGCCCGGCGCGGCGCGCGCAGGCCGCCGCCGAGCACCCCGACGCCGAGCTCCCGCACACCGTCGAGGACCTGTTCGGGCTCGACCTCGACCTGATCGTGGTCGCCACCCCGAACCGGACCCACGTGCCGCTCGCGCTGGCGGCCATCGAGGCGGGCCTGCCGGTCGTCGTGGACAAGCCGTTCGCGCCCACGTCCGCCGACGCCCGCCGCGTGCTCCAGGCGGCCCGCTACCGGGACGTGCCGGTGACCGTGTTCCAGAACCGGCGGTGGGACAGCGACTTCCGCACCGTCCGGTCGCTCGTCGCCGACGGCGCGCTGGGCGCGGTGACGCGGTTCGAGTCGCGGTTCGAGCGGTGGGCGCCGGACGTGTGGGACAACTGGCGCGAGCTCGGCGCCCCCGAGGAGGCGGGCGGGCTGCTGTACGACCTCGGCGCGCACCTCGTCGACCAGGCGTTGGAGCTGTTCGGGCCGGTGTCCGCGGTGTACGCGGAGCTGGACCTGCGCCGTCCGGGCGTTCAGGTGGACGACGACGTGTTCGTCGCGCTGACCCACGTGAACGGCGTGCGGTCGCACCTGTGGGCGAGCTCCACCGCCTCGCACCACGGCCCCCGGTTCCGCGTGCTCGGCTCGGAGGCCGCGTACGTGTCGGAGGGGCTGGACCGCCAGGAGGAAGCCCTCGCCACCGGCAAGCCGTTTGACGATTTGTCGACATGCGGCCGTCTGGGGCTGCCGGACCACGCCGAAGAGGTCGTCGGCCTGCCCGGCGCCTACTCGGAGTTCTACCGGCTGCTGGTCGCCGCGCTCCGCGACGGCAGCCCGCTGCCGGTGGACCCGGAGTCCGCGGTGCGCGCGCTGGAAGTGATCGAGGCGGCGTTCACCTCCGCCCGGACCGGACAGGTGGTGTCGCTGTGAGCTTGTTGGAGACGTTGGCCGAGCAGGAGGAGCGGCTGGTGTTCACGTCGTTCGACAACGACGTGGCGCTGGCGCTGGGCGCGTTCCTGCTGGACGCGGCCCGTGCCCGGGGGCTGCCGGTGACCATCTCCGTGCGGCGCGGGGCGCAACGCCTGTTCCACGCCGCGCTGCCGGGCACGTCCGCCGACAACGACGAGTGGATCGACCGGAAGAGCCGGGTGGTGGACCGGTACGCCCGCAGCTCGTACCGGGTCGGCGAGACGTTCCGCGCGAACGGCCGCACGTTCGAGGAGGACTCCCGCCTGGACCCCGACCGCTACGCCGCGCACGGCGGCGTGTTCCCGGTCAACGTCGTCGGCGTGGGCATGGTGGGCACCGTGGGCGTCTCCGGCCTGCCCCAAGCCGAGGACCACGCGTTCGTCGTGGAGCAGCTGGAGAAGTTCCTGGCCGGCACCTGACCGCGGGCGCACCAGGCTGACCGCCCCAGCCGCGCCCCCTCCCCGACGCCGTCCTGCCCCCGGACGTCGTCGGACCGGCGTGAGGGGCTTCCCGTGCCATCGGGAAGCCCCTCACGCCGAACGCCGCGGGCCGCTCAGCCCCGCCCCACCGTCAGCAGAAGACCTCCGCCAGCACCTCCTCGTACCCGGTGACCTGCCCCGGGTCCGGGGCGGAGGTCATGGACGCGGTCAGGCGGGTCTTCGTGTCCTCCGTGCTCAGCACCACGCTGGAGTAGCCGGGGATGCCCCCGCCGTGCCCCCACACCTTCACGCCGCACGGCAGCTCGGTCGCCTCGATCCCCAGGCCGTAGCCGGCGGTGTGCGGCAGGACCGACGTCAGCTCCGCCCGCTGCTCCGGGCGCAGCAGGCGGCCGTCGAGCAGGGCGTCCGCGAACCGGTCCAGGTCGGCCGTCGTGGAGATCATCTCGCCCGCCGCGTACGCGATCGACGGGTTGATCTCGGTGATGTCGACGACCTGCCCCGCCGCCCGGACGTACCCGTGCGCGTGCGGACCGGGGATGGCGGTGCGGGTGCCCGGCACGGACGTCCCGCTCAAGCCCAGCGGCCGGATGACGCGCTGGTGCACGGCGTCGCCGTACGGGCGCCCGGTGACCTTCTCGACCAGCAGGCCCGCGACGACGTAGTTGGTGTTCGAGTACCGCCAGCTCGTGCCCGGCTCGAAGTCGAGCGGCCGGGCCGTGGCCAGGGCCACCAGCTCGGCGGGCGCCCACGTCCGGTACCGGATGCCCTCGAAGTCGTCCGGGTCGAGCGGCAGGGCGGCGGTGTAGTTGTAGAGACCGCTGGTGTGCTGGAGCACCTGCCGCACGGTGATCCGGTCGCCGTGCGGCAGCAGCCCCGGCAGGTACCGGCCCACGGGCGCGTCCAGCTCGACCCGGCCCTCACCGGCCAGCTGGAGCACCACGGTCGACACGAACGTCTTGGTGATGCTGCCGACCCGGAACCGGCCGTCGGTCGGCACGGGCCGCGGCGAGTCGACCCGCGCCGTGCCGGCACGGGCGGTGAACTGGTGCCGACCGTCCGTGACGCGGATCTGCACGCCCTGCGCGCCGGTCCGCGCCATCTCGTCCAACGCCCGCTGCACGGCCTGCCGGTCGATCCGGTCGTGACCGGCCCCGGCGCCCGGCTCGGCCACCGCCGTGCCGCCGACGACCGCCGTCGCCAACCCCACGACGGCCGCCACGGCCACTGCCCTCGTCCCCCGCATGTCCTGTCCTTCCGTCGAACGTCGAGGAGACCGAGTCTGGCCATTCGGCGACGCCCCGCCGTCCCCCTCTGGTGGGGAAAGCGCCGCGACTTTAGGCTCATCCACCCCTAGTGGTCCCGAACGCCCGGAACCGGTTCCGGAACGCCAACCACTAGGCCATTCGAGTGACGACAATGGTCTAGACCTTGACCGTGAAGTGGTCTGAACCACATGGTGGCGTCAACCCTGCACTCCTTTCCTGACAAGGAGCACGATGTCCAAGATCCGATGGCATGTCACAGCGTTGTTCGTGGCGGTCGCCACGTTGGTGGTGGGGCTGGTCGTCGCGCCCGCGGCGAGCGGCGCGGGCGGCGTTTCGGCCACCTTCAGCAAGGGCTCGGACTGGGGCACCGGCTACGAGGGCAAGTACACGATCAAGAACGGCGGCACCGCCGCCCTCACCTCGTGGACGGTCGAGTTCGACCTGCCCGCCGGCCACAAGGTCAGCTCCCTGTGGGACGGCTCGTACACCACCAGCGGCCAGCACGTGACCGTGAAGAACACGTGGAACGGCAACGTGGGCGTCGGCGGCACGGTGAGCTTCGGCTTCAACGTCTCGTACTCCGGCGCGTACTCCGGTCCCGCCAACTGCAAGCTGAACGGCGCGTCGTGCGAGGCCGGCGGGGTCGACCCGACGTCGAGCACCTCGACCACCACGACGACGACCACCACCACGACCACGACGACCACCACCACGACGACGGGCAACCCGCCGCCGCCCGGCACCAAGAACCTGGGCTACTTCACCCAGTGGGGCGTCTACGGCCGCCAGTACTTCGTGAAGAACATCCACACCAGCGGTTCGGCCGCGAAGCTGACGCACATCAACTACGCGTTCGGCAACGTGCAGAACGGCCAGTGCACCATCGGTGACGCCTACGCCGACTACGACATGGCCTACACCGCCGCGAACTCCGTGGACGGCGTCGCCGACACGTGGGACACCGGCTCCCTGCGCGGCTCGTTCAACCAGCTGCGCAAGCTGAAGAAGATGTACCCGCACATCAAGGTGCTGTGGTCGTTCGGCGGTTGGACCTGGTCCGGCGGCTTCGGCCAGGCGGCCCAGAACCCGGCGGCCTTCGCCGACTCCTGCTACAAGCTGGTCGAGGACCCGCGCTGGGCGGACGTGTTCGACGGCATCGACATCGACTGGGAGTACCCGAACGCCTGCGGTCTGACCTGCGACACCTCCGGCTTCAGCTCGATGAAGACCGTGTCCCAGGCCCTGCGCGCGCGCTTCGGCGCCAACAACCTGGTGACGGCCGCCATCACGGCGGACGGCTCCAACGGCGGCAAGATCGACGCGGCCGACTACGGCGGCGCGGCGCAGTACCTCGACTGGTACAACGTCATGACGTACGACTACTTCGGCGCCTGGGCGGCGCAGGGTCCGACGGCCCCGCACTCGCCGCTGACGTCCTACCCCGGCATCCCGACCGCCGGCTTCAACTCCGACGCGGCGATCCAGAAGCTGAAGGCCAAGGGCGTCCCGGCGTCCAAGCTGCTGCTCGGCATCGGCTTCTACGGCCGCGGCTGGACCGGCGTGACCCAGTCCGCGCCGGGCGGCACGGCGACCGGCGCGGCGCCGGGCACCTACGAGGCGGGCATCGAGGACTACAAGGTCCTCAAGACCAAGTGCCCGGCCACCGGCACCGTCGCGGGCACGGCGTACGCGCACTGCGGCAACCAGTGGTGGAGCTACGACACCCCCGCCACCATCGGCGGCAAGATGACGTACGCCAAGAACCAGGGTCTCGGCGGCGCGTTCTTCTGGGCGCTCGACGGTGACACCGCGAACGGCGAGCTGATCACCGCGATCGGCAACGGCCTCAAGTAACACCCCCGCACGACCGAAGGGCCCCGCAGGCGTCCCCCCTGCGGGGTCCTTCGTCGTCGTACGGCCCGGCGGAACGGCGCGGCGTACGGCCGGCTGAACGACGCCGCGAAACGGCCGGGGACGGTCAGCCGGTCCAGGAGGTCTCGGAGACGGGGCTCCGGTCGCGCAGCGGCTCCCACCAGGACCGGTTGTCGGCGTACCAGCGGATGGTGTCGCGCACGCCCGACTCGAACGGCACCCGCGGCTCCCAGCCCAGCTCGCGCCGGATCTTCGCCGAGTCCAGCAGGTAGCGCCGGTCGTGGCCGGGGCGGTCCGGCACGGTCGCCTTCCGGGACGCGGGCAGTCCGAGCTCGTCCAGCACGAGGTCGGCGATCTCCTCGACGCTCGCCTCCACGCCCGTGCCCACGTGGTACGTCTCGCCGACCCGCCCGCGCAGCAGCACGGCCTCGATCGCCCGGCAGTGGTCGAGCACGTGGACCCACTCGCGCCGGTTGTCCTTCGACGCGTAGACCGGCAGGTCGCCGCCGTCCAGCGCCCGCGTCGTGAACAGCGGCAGCACCTTCTCCGGGAACTGGTTCGGCCCGTAGTTGTTCGCGCAGTTCGTGATGGTCACCGGCAGGCCGAACGTCTCCGAGTACGCCCGCACCGCGTGGTCCGCGCCGGCCTTGCTCGCGTTGTACGGCGTGCGCGGCCGGTACGGGGACTCCTCCGTGAACGCCGAGCCGGCGTCCAGCGGCAGGTCCCCGTACACCTCGCACGTCGAGATGTGGTGGAACCGCCGGACACCCGCTTGCCGCGCGGCCTCCAGCAACGCCTGCGTGCCCAGCACGTTGGTGCGGAAGAACCGGGTCGGGTCGAGCACGGCGAGGCTGTTGTGCGACTCGGCGGCGAAGTTCACCACCACGTCGATCCCGGTCAGGTCGGCCGAGGCGATGTCGCCGTGGACGAACGTGATCCGGTCGCGCACGTCGGCCAGGTTCGTCTCGGTGCCCGCGTACGTCAGCGCGTCCAGCGCCACCACGCGGTCCTCCGGGTGCTCGGCCACCCAGTGGCGGGTGAAGTGGGACCCGATGAACCCGGCCGCGCCGGTCACGAGGACTGAGGTCATGCGCCGCACGCTACCGACGGGGGCGGCCCGCGCGCCGGAGCACGCGGGCCGCCGTGGAGGCGGGAGCGACTACAGCGTGAGGCTCCACGAGTTCAGGTACCCGGTGTCCGCCGAGTAAACGTCCTGGACCCGGAGCTTCCACGCGCCGTTGCGCGCCTCCGACGAGACGTTCGCCGTGTAGGTGGTGTCGATGTTGTCGCCCGAGTCGTTGTTCGACGCCTTCAGGCGGTACGCCGTGCCGTCCGGCGCGACGAGGTCGATCACCACGTCACCCCGGTAGGTGTGCACGATGTGCACCTCCACCTGGGACGTCGCCGAGGCGTTGCCCTCGCAGCCCGCGATGGTGATGGTGCTGGTCACGGCCGCGCCGTTGTCCGGGATGGCCACGTCGGCGTCGTTGGTGGCCTTCGCGCAGCCGACCGGCGGGTTGCCGCCGCCGCCGTACGGGTTGGCCGCCTTCTTGGCCGCGTACATCAGCATCGGCTTCGTCTTCGGCCAGAACGTCGACGCCTGGCACGAGTAGGTCGGGAAGAAGCCGGAGCAGGTGCCCGACGACGGCCCGATCTCCCACACGAACGACGCCACGCCCAGGTCGTCGTACACCCAGTCGTCCGTCGCGCCCGCCGCGTTGTACAGCACCTCCCCCGGCTGCCCGTACTGCCAGCCGCCGGCCAGGGACGCCATGTCGCGCGCCATGCCGCGCAGCGCCGCGTCGTTGCCCGTCTTGTACGACGTCGTCCAGCCCCACGGGAACAGGACCAGGTTCGAGTAGCTGTGCATGGAGATGACGACACCGGTGGTGTCGAGCGGCGCGGCGTCGGTCACGCCGGTGCCGCGGCGGTCGCGGTACAGGTTGCGCCACAGGGCCTGCAACGCCCGCGTCTCGACCTCGGAGTTCGCCGACGGGCCCTTGTACGTCTGGTCGCACGGGTTGGACGACGTGCCCGCGCCGCCCCAGTGCGAGTCGGTGTTGCGGTTGAGGTCGACGCCGATCTGCGACGACGACGTGCCCGAGCAGTTCGAACCGTTGGTGGTGTTGGCGTTCTTGCGCTGGTAGCGCGGCGAGTTGCCGCCCTGCTGCACGATGTTCACGCCGTCCGGGTTGGCGATCGGCACCACCCACACCTCGGTGGTGTCCAGCAGCGCCGTGACCTCGGCGTCGACACCGTAACCGCTGGTCAGGTGGTCGATCCAGCGCCAGGCGACGTCACCGGTGGTCAGCTCGCGGGCGTGCAGCTGGCCCATCACGAAGAACCGGGGCTTCGGCGCGGACGTGTTCAGCGCGCAGTCGCCGGCGTTCTTCTTGGTGATGCAGATGGCCCGCAGGTCGTAGCCGCCCGCGCCCTGGGTCTTGCGCCACGAGTCGCCGTAGTCGACCAGCGTGGTCAGGTTCGGGTAGTTCTGGCCGACCAGGTCGAGGTGCGACCAGTGGGCGTTGATGGTGCGGTAGCCGCCGTAGTAGGTCTCGTTGACGTCGGCCGCGTCGAACGTGGGCGACTGGGACTTCTTGGCGGGCGGCTGCCACTGCGGCGCGGGCAGCACCTCGTCGATGACGGCGCTGAAACCGGCCTGCTTGAGGCCGCCGCCGGTGGTCGCGTCGCCGAGCACGAACAGGTAGTCGCCGTCCCGGTCCTCCAGCACGTCGAAGCCGCGCCCGAGCAGGTTCTGGGCGGCGGCGCCGAGCGGCGCGTGGACCTTGTAGACGTAGGTCGGGCCGGCTTGCACGGCGGCGACCTCGGGTGCGGGGCCGGCGGTGCCGGGGGTGCCGCCGGTGACCACGGCGGCCGCCGCGATGCCGGCTATCGCGAGGGTCAGCAGGGAGCGTCTGGTCGACTTCGTCGACTTCACGGTTCTTCCTCCTAGGCAGGGTGAAACGGAGGATGGGGCATGAACGGCCCCCTGCACACCCTCCGTCCGGCCATACCTGGCCGTTATGGCCACCGGGTTTCGGCGCGGGCGCGCGAGGTACCCCGGATCTTGGTCCGGATGGAGGAGGAGTCGTGACTGATGAGGAACTGGTCGCGCGCATCACGCAGCTGGTGGACGAAGAGCACCAGCTGGAGGGCTCGCGCATCGGCGAGGGCCTGAGCGAGGGTGACGCCCGCCGGCTGCGCGACCTCGAAGTGGCCCTCGACCAGACGTGGGACCTGCTCCGGCAGCGCCGGGCGCGGCGGGCGGCGGGCATGGACCCGGACGGCGCCGAGCCGCGCGACCCCGGCACCGTGGAGGGCTACCGCCAGTAGCCACGGCCGGTAGCCGCGGGGTCGGTCGTCGTGGGAGGTCGGCCCGGACGGCGGTCGGGCCGGCCTCCCATGCCGACCGGTCGGCGGATCGCGCGACATGCGGCCGGGCGACGCGCACCGGCCGTCGGGCACCGGTCTGGACGGCGGTCGGGCCGGTGTCCGACGGCGGGCGGTCGGGTGGTCGGGCGGCGAGCAGTCAGCGGCGAGCAGTCGACGGCGGGCGGTCGGGAGGCGGCAGTCGGCGGCGGGCGGTCAGCCGACGTACCACCGCTGCTCGGCGCCGGTGCCGCACGGCCACTGGATGATCCCCACGCCGTCCGACTGCCAGCCGTTCGGCACGGCCATGCACTTGCCGGTGGCCACGTTGCGGAGCCGGATGCCCTTGTCGTACGCCCACTTCTGGAACGGCGAGGCGGAGCAGTCTTCCTGCCACACCTGCGCGCCGTTCGACGTGCTCTCGACGGCGATCGACAGGCACAGACCGCTCGCCACGTTCTCCAGCCCGTAGACCGGATTGCCGTACCCGTCGGTGTAGAGGCGGCTCACGCGCCACTCCTTCGAGTCCCCGGGCGGGTAACAGGAGAACTGGATCGCCTGTGTGAATTCCCGCGAGGTGCCGCCGGGGATGGCCAGGCACTTGTCGCTGTTCGCGTTGACGACCTTGGCGGTGAAGGCCGCCGCAGTGGCGTTCGCGGTGGCGGTGTTCGCGGAGGCGGCGGGCGCGGCGGCGGCCACCGCCGCGGTGACCGCCCCGGCCACCAGCGCGGTCCGGAGCAGTCGTGCGAAGCCGTGCATGGTTCTCCAGGTGCTTGTCGGTCGGGCCGGTCCGGACGGGCCGCTCGCGGAACCCCTCGACCCGCGAGCGCGCCCGTCGTGCGGGCCGAATCTGCACCAGCGTCGCCCCTCCCACCAGGCACCTCACGGCCACTGGCCGCAACCGGCCACTACAGCCACCCGCGCTTGGCCGCCGCCACGCCCGCCGCGAACCGGCTCTCCGCGCCGAGGTGCGCGAGGATCGCGCTGACGTGCCGGCGCACGCTCCGCACCGACGTGCCCGCCTGGTGCGCGATGGCGGTGTCGGTGAGGCCGGACGCCATCATCCGCAGCACCTTTTGCTGGACGGGTGTCAGCTCGCCCGCGCCCGCCCGGCCCGTGCCGGCGGCCGGCCCGGTGGCGCCCACCCGGACCACCGTGCTGCCCGGGTCGTCCCAGAGCAGGTCGAACCACTCCGTCAGCACGGCCAGCAGCGCGGGCGAGCGCACGTGCAGGGCGCCCGCGGCCCCGGACTCGTCGATGGTCACCAGGGCGACGGTGTCGTCCACGAGCATCATGCGCACGGGCACGGTGCGGCGGACCCTCGCCTGCTCCCCCGCCCGCACGGACTGCTCGACGCTGTACGCGCCCCACGTGTCGGACACGTGCTTCACGTCGTAGATCATCCGGAACTCGACGCCCGCCGCGATGGCGTCCTCGGGCGGCAGCAGCACGCCCTCGGTGGCCTTGCCGGACGCGAAGTGGCCGTTCAGGGTGGCCCGGAGCACCCGTTTCGGCGACCGGTAGAGGCCGGCGGCGAGGCGGGTCATCTCGGGGTGGTCGCGGACCACCTGCACCTCGTCGGCGCCGGGGTCGCCCGCCCCGCCCGCCAGGCCCGCCGTGGGCGGCACCATCGCCGCGAACCGCTCCCACGTCGTGGCGAGCTGGGTCTGGAGCTCCGCGAGCCTGCGGTGCTGGCGGTCCAGCAGGCGGCGCACCGCGATCGTCGGGTGCACGGCCCGGACGACCCGCTGCGGGCCGCTGCCGAGGACGGTCACCACCCCGGCGTCCACCAGCTCCCGCCACACCGGGTCGTCCGCGTCGAACCCGTCCGGGCCGGGGCCGACCGGCAGACCGTCCGAACGGGACAGCCGCTCGAACGCCTCCGCCGCCGCACCGCTGACGAGCCCGGTCAGCACGCCCGGTCCGTTGTCGCTCATGAGCCCCCCATGCACCCCCCGGCCTCCCCGAATCCTCCCAACAACGGGGTGCCCGGCGCAGCCGAACCGGTCGCTTGACCCGGCCCTTGGGGCAGCCCCGAGGCTCGTCGGCGTGGAGGATGGGCGGGTGGCACGGCTACTGGGCATCGGCGAGTTCTCGCGCCGGTCGCGCTTGTCGGTGAAGGCGCTGCGGCTGTACGAGCGGCAAGGACTGCTGCGGCCGGCCGAGGTCGGCGTCGGCAACGGCTACCGGCGGTACCGCGAGGAGCAGCTGGCGACGGCCCGCCTGGTGGCGTTGCTGCGCAGGCTGGACATGCCGCTCGCGGTGGTGGCCCGGATCGTCGCCGCGCCCGAGGACGACCGGGCGGACCTGGTGGCCGACTACTGGGCCGTGGTCGAGCACCGGCTGGCGGTGCAGCGGGGCCTGGCCGCCCACCTCCGCGTCGTGTTGTCCGGAGGGAAGGGGTTGTTGGACATGTACGAGGTCAAGCAGCGGGAAGTGCCCGAGCAGGTCGTGCTGACCGAGCAGCGGCACGTGCTCCAGCCGGCGTTGGTCGACTGGATCGGCGCCGCCATGAACCGCCTGGAGAAGGCGGCCGGGGCGTGCGGCGGCATCTCGGCGGCGCCGTTCGTGGTCTACCACGGCGAGGTCAACGAGGACAGCGACGGCCCGGTGGAGGCGTGCGTCCCGGTCGACGTCGCGAGCGGGCCGACCAGCACGGCGTCGCGCGTGGAGCCGGCGCACCGGGAGGCGTACGTGCGGCTGAAGAAGGCGCAGGTGGTGTTCCCGCAGATCCTGTCGGCCTACGACGCGGTGGCGACGTGGGTGAAGGAGAACGACCTGGTGATCGCGGACTCGCCGCGTGAGGTGTACTTCGCGGACATCGCGGCCGCCGGGCCGGACGACGAGGTCTGCGACATCGCCTTCCCCGTGCGGTGAGGTTCGGCGGCGAGCTGTGACGGGCGGCCCGCCGCGGCCGGTGGTGACCGGCGACGACCGGGCGGCCGGCTTGCGTTGAGGCGGTGACACCGCTGGGACACCCGGGGCAGGTGGGGACACCGCGGGCACCGCGCGGGAACGGCGCCACTCCCGCGCGGTGCTCCACCGTCACACGAGGTGGGCGAGCCGGTGGTCCAGCGCGGTGTGCCTGCGCCCCGCGCCCACCGTGCGGACCGCCTGCCCGATCGCCTTGCGCGACCCGACCAGCACCACGAGCTTCTTGGCCCGCGTCACCGCCGTGTAGAGCAGGTTCCGCTGCAACATCATCCACGCGCTCGTCGTGATTGGGATGACCACGCACGGGTACTCACTGCCCTGTGAGCGGTGAATCGTCATGGCGTAGGCGTGGGTCAACTCGTCCAGCTCGCCGAACTCGTAGTCCACGTCCTCTTCCTCGTCGGTCCGAACGGTCAGCTTCTGCTCCACCGCGTCGATCGCCGTGACCACGCCCAGCGTGCCGTTGAAGACGTTCTTGTCGTAGTTGTTGCGCATCTGGGTCACCTTGTCGCCGACCCGGAACACCCGGCCGCCGAACCGGCGCTCGGGCAAGTCCGGTGTGGACGGTGTCAAGGCCTCCTGCAGCAACGCGTTCAGCGCGCCCGCGCCCGCCGGACCGCGGTGCATCGGCGCGAGCACCTGCACGTCCGTGCGCGGCTTCAGGCCGAACTTGCGCGGGATGCGGTGGGCGACCACGTCCACCACGACCCCCGCCGCCTCCTCCGCCTCCTCCACGGGGAAGAGGAAGAAGTCCGGGAGCCCTTGCACGACGGGGTAGTCGCCGTTGTTGATGCGGTGCGCGTTCGTGACCACACCGGACTGCTGCGCCTGCCGGAAGATGTGCGTGAGCCGGACGTTCGGGATGGGGCTGCCGTCCGACAGCACGTCCCGCAGCACCTCGCCCGCGCCGACGGACGGCAGCTGGTCGACGTCCCCGACCAGCAGCAGGTGCGCGCCGGGCGCGACGGCCTTCACCAGCTTGTTGGCCAGCAGCAGGTCGAGCATCGACGCCTCGTCGACGACGACCAGGTCGGCGTCGAGTGGCCGGTCCCGGTCGTAGGCGGCGTCACCGCCCGGCTTCAGCTCCAACAGCCGGTGCACGGTGCGCGCCTCGTGGCCGGTCAGCTCGGTGAGCCGCTTGGCGGCCCGGCCCGTCGGCGCGGCCAGCACGACCTTCGCGCCCTTGGCGGCGGCCAGCTTCACGATCGACCGCACGGTGAAGCTCTTGCCGCACCCCGGCCCGCCGGTCAGCACGGCGACCTTGCTGGTCAGCGCGAGGCGGACGGCGTCACGCTGCTTCTCCTCCAGCGACGCGCCGAGCCACGCGAACGCCCGCTCCCAGTCGACCTGCCGGAACGCGGGCATCCGCTCCTCGTCGGTCCGCAGCAGCCGGAGCAGCTGGTTGGCCAGCGAGATCTCGGCCCGGTGGAACGCGAGCAGGTAGATGCCCGGCTCGCCGTCCGGCATGACCTCGCGGACCACGCCCTCCTCCGCGACGAGCTCGGCCAGGCACTCGATGACCAGGCCCGCGTCCACCTGGAGGATCTTGATCGCGTCGCCGATCAGCTCGTTCTCGGGCAGGTAGCAGTCGCCGTCGCCGGTCGCCTCGGACAGCGTGAACTGCAGCCCGGCCTTCACCCGCTGCGGGCTGTCGTGCGGGATGCCGACGGCCTTCGCGATCACGTCGGCGGTGCGGAACCCGATGCCCCACACGTCGGTGGCGAGCCGGTAGGGCTCCTCGCGGACGACGTCGATCGCCTTCTCCCGGTACTGCTTGTAGATGCGCACGGCGAGCGACGTCGACACGCCGACGCCTTGCAGGAAGACCATGACCTCCTTGATCGCCTTCTGCTCCTCCCACGCGGCGGCGATCATCTTCGTGCGCTTGGGTCCGAGCTTCGGCACCTCGACCAGCCGGTGCGGCTCGTGCTCGATGACGTCCAGCGCGGCGACGCCGAAGTGCGTGACGATCCGGTCGGCGAGCACCGGCCCGATGCCCTTGATCAGGCCGGACCCGAGGTAGCGGCGGATGCCCTGGATGGTGGCGGGCAGCACGCTCGTGTAGTCGTCCACGTGGAACTGCTTGCCGTACTGGGGGTGCGACCCCCACCGGCCGCGCATCCGGATCGCCTCGCCGGGCTGCACGCCGAGCAGCGAGCCGACGACGGTGACCAGGTCGTTGCCGCGCCCGGTGTCGACGCGGGCGACCGTGTAGCCGGTCTCCTCGTTGGCGAACGTGATCCGCTCCAGCACCGCTTCGAGCACCGCGTCAGCCACCGGGCCACCCTAGGACGCGCCACCGACACCGCGCCCACCCGGTCCGGCGGGCTCAGGGCCAGAGCACCGCGCGCCCGCCGTGCTCGCCGACGACGACGCCGTGGTCGTTGATGCCCTGGGCGAAGCCGTAGGTGCCCGCCGGCACCGGCAGCAACGTCACCTCGCCGGACGGCGACCAGCGGACCGGCCGGTTCCGGCTGCCGATCGCCACGCCCGCGGCCGTGCCGTTCCCGTTGACCAGCGACACCTGGCCGGAGCCGTACCCGGCGGGCAGGGCCATCGTCGTCACGGCCCCGTCGACCGCCCACCGCACCGGCGCACCGCCCGACCGGCCGAACGCCGTGCCGTCCGCGGCCACGGCGGGGAGGGTGCTGTGCTGCCCGGACGGCGTGGGCAGCTCGGCGAGGGTCGTGCCGTCCCACCGCAGCGCGTAGCCCGACCGGTCCTCCCGCGCGTACTCGCCGACGACGAACCGGCCGCGCACGTCGGCCACGGAGGCGTGCGTGCTGCCGGGCACGGCGCCGAGGTCGGTGAGCACGCCGTCGTCCCACCGCACGTAGTGCTGCCGGTCGTCGGCCGTGGTGGCGATCCCCGCGATCGCGCCGTCGTCGTCGATCGCGGCGGGCTCGGTGGCCCGTCCCAGTCCGGGCAGGGCGGTGGCGGTGCCGTCACGCTCCCAGCGGACGGCCTGGCGGGTGCCGTCGGCCGCGCCGGCGTAGCCCACGACCGTGCCGCCCTCGTTGACCGCGACGGCGAAGCTGTAATCGCCGCCGGGCAGGAGGTCGAGGACGGTCACCGAGCCGTCGGCGTTCCAGCGGGTGGCCTGCGCCCAGCGGTCCGGGGTGCTGGTGTTGCCGTAGGCCGCGCCGTCCGCGTCGACCCCGAAAACGGTGGCGTACCGGGCGCCCGGCGGCAGGGCGAGTTCGGTGATCCGCCCGTCGGCGTCCCAGCGCACGGGCCGTGACCGCCGGTCCGCACCCGTGGACCGGCCGACGACCACGCCGGCGTCGTTGACGGCGACCGCCGACCCGGTCGTGCCGCCGGGCAGGGTGGCGAGTTCCACCACCCCCGGCTCGGCGTGCGCGGGCGTGCCCAGGACAACCAGCGCCAGCACCGGAACGAGCACACGTCGCACGACCAGACCTCCTCGCCGAAGCCCCCGACCCCAGCTAAGCACCGGACGCCTGGGAGCGCTCCCAGATTCGCCCGATCAGCCCTCCGGCGGGAGGTCGGCGGTGAGCACGTCCGCGGTGAGCACGTCCGCGGTGAGCACGTCGGCGGGCAGCGCGGTCGCGGGCCACGACGGGTCCGACCGCCACCCGGCCCAGCCCGCGTCCGGCGCGAACGGCCCGTCCCGGTTCTCGATCATCGCCACGGCCTGGTCGCGGGCCCGTTCGACGGCCCGGTGGTCGTCCTCGCCCACGACGCCCAGCCGGCGGCCCTGCGCGTACTCGCCCTCGTCCTTCCACGACCAGCCCGACAGGTCCGGCGCGACGACCAGGTCCAGCAGCAGGTCGAAGGTGTCGAAGCCGAGCGCGGTGCGGCGCAGCGGGCGCTGGAAGTTGACGTACCAGCGGGACAGCCGGTGCTCGTCGGACGCGTCGTAGAAGGCGTGGACGCTGAACCACGTCCCCGGCGGGTTCCACAGCAGCTGGACGGTGTCCCGCCAGATCCAGCGGTCGAGCCGCCAACGGCCGGCCGCGAGGTTCGGCAGCGCCCGCTTGCGGACGCCGTCGTCGCCGGTCAGCAGCCACTCGATCCACGTCGTCGGCGCCAGGCACTCCGCCCCCGGGCGGCAGCAGGCGACCAGGGCGTCCGGCGAGTCGGCGAGCACCCGCACCGCGTGCGCGCTCCACACCTTGCCGCGCAGGACGTCACGGCGGACGGCGGTCGCCCCGGGTTCGAAGGTCGGCATGGTCCCTCCCGCGGCAAGGACGCGCGACGTGCGCCGGGGTTGCTGTGGGAAGCGCCATGCCAGGTGGGACGGCCTCCACAGGACGTTCACAACTCGCCCCGGACGCCTCCACGGCCCGCACCTAGAGTCGGCCGCATGACACGCCGCGTCCTGGTGGTCGAGGACGACCTGACCATCGCCGAGTCCGTGGCCGCCCGGCTGCGCGCCGAGGGGTTCGAGGTCGACCTGGCGCACGACGGCCCGTCCGCCGTCGCGCGGGCCCGCGACACCCGCCCCGACCTCGTCGTGCTCGACGTCATGCTGCCCGGCTTCGACGGTCTGGAGGTGTGCCGGCGCATCCAGGCCGACCGACCCGTGCCGGTGCTCATGCTGACCGCCCGCGGCGACGAGACGGACCTGCTCGTCGGGCTCGCCGTCGGCGCGGACGACTACCTCACCAAGCCGTTCTCCATCCGCGAGCTCGCGGCGCGGGTGCACGCGCTGCTGCGGCGGGTGGAGCGGGCGGCGTCGGCCGCGTCGGCGCGCCTCGCCGTCGCCGACCTGGAGATCGACCTGACCGAGCGGCGGGTCACCCGCGCCGGCGCGGAGGCGCACCTCACGCCGACGGAGTTCGAGCTGCTGGTGCACCTCGCCGAGCGGCCGCGGGCCGTGCAGTCGCGGGAGCGGTTGCTCAGCGAGGTGTGGGGCTGGTCCGAGGGCACCGGCACGCGGACCGTGGACAGCCACATCAAGGCCCTGCGGCGGAAGCTGGGCAACGACCTGATCCGGACCGTGCACGGCGTCGGCTACGCGTTGGAGGTGCCCCGATGAGCCTCAGGTCGGCGTTCGAGACGACGGTCGAGCTGCTGCCGCGCCCGTTGGACCCGGTGCGGTCCATCAAGGTGAAGCTCGGTCTGCTGCTGGTGTCGGCGATGGCGGCCGGGTTCGCGTTCTTCCGGTGGCGGATCGGGTGGCTCGCGCCGGGGACGACGTTCGGCGCGATCGCGATCGCGCTGGTGACGTCGCAGATCCTCGCCCACGGCATGACCAGGCCGTTGCGGGAGATGACGGCGGCCGTGCGGGCGATGCGCGCGGGCGACTACAGCAGGCGGGTCCGCGCGACGGCCCGCGACGAGGTCGGCGAGCTGGCCGGCGCGTTCAACCAGATGGCCACCGACCTGGCCGCGGCCGACCAGCAGCGGCGGGAGCTGATCGCCAACGTGTCGCACGAGCTGCGGACGCCGATCACGGCGCTGCAGAACGTGCTGGAGAACGTCGTGGACGGGGTCGCGCGGCCGGACGCGGCCACCATGCGGACCGCGTTGGCGCAGACCGAGCGCCTCGGCCGGTTGGTGGCGGAGCTGCTCGACCTGTCGCGGATCGACGCCGGCGCGCACCGGCTGGACAAGGTCGAGTTCCCGCTCGCGCCGATGCTGGGCGACGTCGTGGCGGAGGCGTCGGTCGCGGCGCGCGGGGTCCGGTTCACCGTCGACGTGTCCCCGCCCGACGCCACGGTCTACGCGGACGAGGCGCGGCTGGCCCAGGTGGTCGCGAACCTGCTCGACAACGCGGCCCGCCACGGCCCCGCCGGCGGTGAGGTGAGGATCTCCGCGTCGGTGGGGCGTGAGCTGGTGCTGGAGGTCGCCGACGACGGTCCCGGCATCGCGCCGCAGGACCGGGAGCGGGTCTTCGAACGGTTCACGCGCGGCGAACGCGCGGCCGGCGGCGGAACCGGCCTGGGTCTCAACATCGCGCGGTGGGTGGTCGACCTGCACGGCGGCACCATCGCCGTGGTGGACGGCCCCGGGTGCCGAATCCGGGCAACCCTCCCAGCCACCCGAACCACCACAGCCGCCACAGCCGCCGCCCCCACCTGACCCCGCCCCCACCCCTGACCCCGGCACCCACGCCGCGCACACCGCCCGCGCACACCGCCCTCGCACACCGCCCTCGCACACCGCCCTCCAAACCCACCGCCAGGCCACCTCACCGGCCCGCGCCCCACCGACGAACACCAACCCTGCCAACCGCCGCACCCACGGCGGGCGATGGCGCATGCCCTGGAGGCTTCCCATGTCCCCCAACCGCGTACTGCTCACCGGCGCCGTCGCCGGGATCGGGGCGGCCGTGCTCCTGCCCTCCGAACGCCCCGGCCTCGGCTGGGCCCTGACCGCCCTCCTCGTGTTCGCCCTCCTCCGCAAGGTCCGACCGGCGTGGGCGGTGTTGTGCGTTGCCCTCTTCGGCGTCGGGGCGTTCGTCGCCTCCGAGTGGCTGTTCGCCCTCTGCGCGATCGCGGGCTGCGCGGCCGCGTCGCTGGCGATCGTCGGCGGGCGCACGGCGCACGGCCTGGTGCTCGGCGCGGGCGCGGTGACGGTCGCGGCGGTGCGGGCGGCACCCTGGCTGGCCCGCGGGGTGAAGGAGAGCGGCGCGCCGCGGATGGCACGGTCGGTCCTGGTCACCGTGGGACTGCTGCTGTTGTTCGCCCCGCTGCTGGCGAGCGCGGACGCGGCGTTCGCCGAGCTGCTCGGGTCCGCCGTCCCGGAGGAGTCGGGTCAGTCGGTCGTGGTGTTCCTGGCGATCGGGCTGGGCACGGTGGGCGCCTGCTACCTGCTGGCCTCACCGGTGGACCTGGACGGCCAGTCGGACGTCCGCCGCACGGTCGCACGACGTGACTGGGTGTTGCCCGTCGGCGCGTTGGTGGCGCTCTTCGGCGTGTTCGTGGCCGTGCAGATCAGGACGCTGTTCGCCGGCGACGAGCACGTCATCACCACCGCCGACCTGACCTACGCCGACCACGCGCGCGGCGGCTTCTGGCAGCTGCTCGCCGTCACGGTGCTCACGCTCGGCGTCATCGCGGTCGTCGCACGCCTCGCCCGGCTCGACTCCCCGACCGACCGCCGGTGGCTGCGCGTCCTGCTGGGCGCGCTGATCCTGCTCACGCTGGTGATCGTCGCCTCCGCCCTCACCCGCATGTGGCTCTACCAGCAGGCTTACGGCTTCACGGTGCTCCGCGTCCTCGTCTCCGCCTGCGAGCTGTGGCTGGGCGCGGTGTACGTGCTGGTCCTGGCGGCGGGCGTGCGGCTGCGGGGCGACTGGCTGGCCCGTGCCGTCGTCGGCACGGGGTTCGCCGCGCTGGTCGCCCTGGCCGCGCTGAACCCCGACCGGTTCATCGCCGAGCGCAACATCGACCGCTGGTACGAGACGGGGAAGGTCGACGTCCGGTACCTGGCCAAGTTGTCCGACGACGCGGTGCCGGCCCTGGCCGCGCTGCCGCCGGCCCTGCGCGGGTGCGCGCTGGAGTTCCGGCGCGTGCAGGCGGACGACTGGCGTTCGTGGAACCTCGGCCGGCAGCGGGCGCGGGCGGCGCTCGCGGACGTCAGGCTCGCCGAGTGTGCGCGGTGACGTGGTCGGCGACCAGGCGCGCCACCGCGCCGGGGTGGGTGACCGGCGCCCAGTGGCCGGCGTCGAGCACGTGCCGCCGCACGTCCGACGCCCACCGCTCCACGTCCTCGGTCACGGCGGCCGTGACGTACTTGTCGCGCGACGGCTGGATCACCTGCACCGGCACGTCGGTCCGCCGCACGCGCGGCGCGCGCAGGCGGGGGATGAAGTTGGCGCGGTACAAGGAGATCCCCTGCACGCCGTCACGCACGACGGTCGGCGCGACGTGCGACGAGTCGCCCTCCGCGCGCCGCACGAGGTGGTGCCAGCGCGGGCCGATCACGTGCCGCCACAGCAGGGGCGCGACGAACGGCAGGTGGAACATCCCGACGTACCAGGAGTGGAGGAGCTGCTTGAGACGTCGGCCGGTGGGCTTGCGGCGCATCCAGTGGCCGACGTGGTCGAGGCAGGGCCCGGAGATCGACGTGTACGACGCGATCGGGGCGTCCGGCGCGGTGACCGCCTCCCACGCCTGGATCGAGCCCCAGTCGTGCGCGACGACGTGCGCGGGCGCGTCCGGGCTGACGGCCTTGATGACGGCGAACAGGTCGCGGGCCAGCACGGGCAGGCGGTACGCGGCCAGCCCGCGTGGCGCGGACGACGCGCCGGCGCCGCGGACGTCGTACGTGACGACGTGGAACCGCTCGGCGAGCAGCGACGCGACGCCGTCCCACACGCGGTGCGTGTCGGGGTAGCCGTGCACCAGGACGACGGTCGGCGCGGACCGGTCGCCCTGCTCGAACACGGCGAGCTCCACGCCGTCGGACCGCACGAACACCGATTCCACGGACTCCACCACCACCCTCCGCACGAGAGCTACGCCGCCGTAGCTTTGTGAAAGCTACGGCACCGTAGCAATATGGTCGGGTGAGCACAACGCGGCGGAAGTACGCCCCCCGCCTGCCACCGCAGCAGCGGCGCGACCAACTCCTGGACAGCGCGCTCGGCCTCATCGCCGAAGGCGGGTTCGACGCGCTGACGATGGAGGCCGTGGCCCGGCGGTCCGGCGTCACCAAGCCCGTGGTGTACGAGCTGTACGCGAACCGCGCCGAGGTCATCGCCGCGCTGCTGCCGCGCGAGGCCGGACGCGCCACCGCGCAGGTGCTCGAAGCGATCCCGACCTCGGACTTCGCCGACCGCTCCCCCGAGGACGTCTACACCGACACCGTCCGCGCCTTCGTCAACGCGGTCGTCGAGAACCCGGACCGCTGGCGGCTCGTGCTGCTGCCGCCCGAGGGCACGCCGGTGGAGTTCCGCCGGCAGGTCGAGTCGGTGCGGGCCAAGGTGCTCGACCAGGTCAACACGCTGGCCGACCTGGGGCTCAAGGCCCTGGGCGGACCGGCGCTGGACGCCGAGCTGCTCGGCCACACCATGCTCGCGCTGGCCGAGATGGTAGGCCGACTGGTCATCACCGATCCGGAGCGGTTCACGCCCGACCGGCTGGTCGCGTTCGTCGGCCAGGTGGCGCACTTCCTGCCCAAAACCCCGCCGTGACGTTGTGAACGTCACGCTCGGCGCCGCAGGAGTTATGAGTTAGCCCGTTCGTGGGTACGGACCGGAGAACGCCCGTAGGAAGTTCGAAGGGAACCACACGCACGAGGAGGTAGTCGTTCGTGCTCGCAGCCGTCTTGACGTTCGCCGGCTCGCTGCTGGTCGCGCTGCTCGTCGTCACGTCCGTCCACCGGGTGGTCCGCCGCATCGGCCGCCGGTCGGACCTGTTCGCGGGGCTCGCCCGGCACGCCCACCGACCCGCGCTGGTCACGGCCGTCCTGGTCTCGGTCCAGTTCTCGCTGGGGGTGGCGGCACGCGGCGAGTGGCGGCCGGTCGCACTGCACATCACGGGTATAGCGCTGATCCTCGCCGGCGCGTGGCTGCTGGCGTCGCTGCTGGTGGTGATCGAGGACGCGACGCTGGCGCGCATCCGGGTCGACGTGTCGGACAACCGGCACGCCCGGCGCGTCCACACGCAGATCACGCTGGTCAGGCGGGTCACGGTGGTGGTCGTCAGCGTGCTGGCGGCGGCCGCGGTGCTCATGACGTTCCCGAGCGCGCGGGCCGCCGGGACGAGCATCCTGGCGTCGGCCGGTGTGATCGGCGCGATCGCCGCGCTGGCGGCGCAGTCCTTGCTGGGCAACGTGTTCGCGGGCGTGCAGATCGCGTTTAGCGACGCGTTGCGCCTGGACGACGTGGTGGTCGTGGAGAACGAGTGGGGCCGGATCGAGGACATCACGCTGACGTACGTGGTGGTGCACCTGTGGGACGACCGGCGGCTGATCCTGCCCACCGCGTACTTCCTCAAGTCGCCGTTCCAGAACTGGACGCGGACGCAGTCGGCGCTGCTCGGCACGGTGGAGCTGGACCTCGACTGGACGGTCCCCGTGGAGGACCTGCGGCAGGAGCTGCGGCACGCGCTGGAGGGCAACGACCTGTGGGACGGCCGGGTCTGCGTCGTGCAGGTGACGGACGCCGTGGGGTCGTTCGTGCGGGTCCGCGCGCTGGTCAGCGCGTCGGACGCGGGCCGGCTGTGGGACCTGCGGTGCGCGGCCCGCGAGCACCTGGTCGGCTGGCTGCGGTCGCGGCACCCCGGCGCGCTGCCGCAGGTGCGGGTCCGCGACCTGCCCCGGGGCAACGGCTCGGCGCCCGCGCACGCCGCGAACGGGTCGTCCGACAACCGGGTGTTCGGCGAGAGCGCGGACGGCGAGGAGCGGGTGCAGGCGTTCAGCGGCCCCGATCAGTCCGTGCAACCCCGGTGACGTCCCGTTCCGTCCTTCGTGTGCAATGGCAGGACCGGCCGCTGGAGGGCACGTGAGAACACTGGTGGCGCCCCTGTTGGCCGTGCTCGTGCTGGCCGGCTGCGCCGAACGCCCGACCACCGACGCCCGGGCGACGGCCACCGGCGACCGGCCGGCAGTCACCGGCGACCGATCCCCGGCGACCGGTTCGCCCACCGCGACCTCGGAGGTGCGCGTGCCCGCCAAGCTGAGCCCGCAGGGCGAGGACGTGCTCGCGAAGGCCGAGCGCTCCGGCGTGAAGACCGTCGTGCTGACCCTCGCCACCGAGCGCGGCAAGACCGATCAGGTGATCTCCGAGCTGCGACGCCTCGGCGGCGCCGTGGAGGCCGACGACACCTCCATCGGCTACGTCCGGGTCGCCGTGCCCGTGGAGGTGGCCCGGCAGGTGCCCGCCGTCGCGGGCGTCAGCCAGGTCGACGTGGACGAGCCGTTGAGCAACGCCGACCCGACCCCGTGACCCCGTGAAAGCCCTCAGGGCCACCCCCGCGCGAAGCGGGAGTGACCCTGAGGTCCGATCTGGTGCGGTCAGACGACGTTCTGCACGATGACGGCGCCGCGGCCGACGATCGCGCCTTCCGCGGTCTGCACGGTCAGCTCACCGCGCAGCACGCGACCGGCGCCGGCCGGACCCGACACGGTGACCGTGCCCGGGACCGTCCACGTCGCACCGGCGGTGCGCTCGGCGTCGGCGTCCGTCACCGCGATCGAGCCGAAGCCCGGAGCGGCGAACACGTCGATGTAGTCGTACTCCGTGGTGCCGGAGGGCACCTCGTAGCCGTCCACCTGCACCCGCCACGCGCCGGCGGCGGGGTTGTTGATCGTGACGGACTCCTCCGAGTCGCCGTCCGCCGCCTGACCGGCCAGCACGCAGGTGCCGGAGGTGCAGTTGTAGACGAACAGGTCGAGGTCGGCGGACACGTCGCTGGTCTTGCCGATCGTCGCGCGCAGCGACGTCGAGCCCGGCGCCACGGTCAGGTCGTACGTCTGCACCGCGGCGTCCGCGATGGACGGACGCGCGATCCGGGCGCTGCCCAGCGAACCGCCGACGAGCTTGCCGGTGAACGTGGCCAGCGAGTTGGTCACCGCGTACTCACGGCTGATCGGCGTGCCGACCGAGGCCGACGGGATGGTGTCCGGGTTCGGGCTGACCGTCGTGCCCAGCACGGACGCCGTCACCGAGAACGGGGCCGCGTCGGCGTCGGAGGTGCGCCGCGCCTCGACCACGATCTCCCACACGCCCGGCAGCGGGTTGCCGACCGTGCGGCTGGTCGGCGAGCCACCGGCACAGCCGGCGCCCGCGTCGGGGTTGTAGCAGTTGGTCGACGACGTGGTGTCGAACGGCACGCCGTACGGGTCGTAGCGCAGGAACCGGACCTGGCCCTTGCCCGCCTCGCCACCGGCCGCCATGTCGACCTTCAGCGCGCTGGCGCCCTCGGGCACCCGCACGAAGAAGCTCTTCGACTGGTTGCGCTCGACGGTGCCGGTCTTGGTCACCGCGAACTTGCCGGCCGCGGTGAACTCGTCGGCCGCGAACACCGTGTTCAGGGTGAACACGTCGATGCCGCGGGTGCCGGGGTTGTCCAGCTTCAGCACGGCCGAGTGGGCGCCCGCCGTGGTCGGCTTGACCTTGACGTCGAACTTGACCGGCGTGTTCAGCGGCAGGCTGACCAGGGACTTCGACGAGAACGTGCCGTCGTTGCCCTGCCAGTTGACGAAGAACGACTGGTTGCGGTTCGGGCCCGTGGTGCGGGTCAGGGTGTAGGTGCGGGTGTACTCGCGGCCCACCACCACGTCCTCGCGGTCGTGGATGCCGACACCGGTGTCCGGGGTCGCCAGCAGGCCGGACAGCGCCGTGTTGACGGTCACCGACGTGGTCACCGACTGGGTGTCCGGGTGCGCGTTGAGCTGCGTCCAGGCGCGCTTGGTGTCGAAGAGGCCGGCGCCCTGCTCGTAGGCCTGCAGCGTGGAGACCCACTTGGCGCCGGACTGGATGGCGTTGCGCAGCGCCGCGACGGGCGGGCGCTCGCCGTTGTGCTCCGCCTTGTACGCCGACACGAGCAGCGCCGCGGCGCCGGTCGCCTGCGGGGCGGCCATCGAGGTGCCGTTGAACATGGCGTAGCCCGCGGGCAGGGCGTACGTGCCGGCCACCGGGCCGGGCGCCTGCCACTGCGGCGTGGTGGAGATCGCCGAGCCGGGCGCGACGATGTTCGGCTTGAAGCCGCCGTCCTCGCGGGGACCGCGCGACGAGAAGCCGTGCAGGCCCTCGCGCTGCCGCGTGACCGAGCCGTAGTTGGACAGCCAGGTGTCGGCGGTGATGTACGAGCCGACGCTCATCGCGTCCGTGGACACAGACGGGTCGCCGACCGTGTTCGCGCCCGCGCCGCTGTTGCCGGCGGAGATGAACACCTGCACGTTGTACTCGGCGATGGTGCGGTTGTAGAGGGCCGCACGCGCGTTGTTGCCGTCGTTGAGGGCGGGCAGGCCGCCGATCGAGATGTTGACGACGTCGGCGCCGTTGCGCGCCGCGTACAGCAGGCCGTCGATCAGGCCGCTGTTGGTGCACGACGGCGTGGTGAGGCAGACCTTGACGGCCATCAGCTTCGCGCCGGGCGCCGCGCCCACCATCTTGCCGCCGAACATCTTGTTCGCCGACGTGATGCCCGCGACGTGCGTGCCGTGGGCGGCGGAGATGCCCAGGTTGACCCACGCGGTGCCGTTGGCGTCGTAGTTCGACTTGTCGGTCTGCACCACGAACGCGATGGTGTCGAGGACCGGCGTGGCCGGGTTGTCGACGCCGAAGTGGCCGACGTCCTTCTTGTACTTGTAGTCGATCATCGCGGTCTGGTCGGTGAAGTCGCCGTCACCGTCCACGTCCACGCGGACTTCCTTGGTGGTGGTGTCCTGCAGCACGCCGAACGCGTCCACGCGGTCGCCGTCGCGGTTGATGTCACCACCGGTCTCGCTGTTGGCCAGGCCCAGGTCGCCCGCGTTCTCGCGGAACAGGCCGAAGCTGTACGGGCCGCCGGTCGCGGGGGCCGTGTAGGTCACGCCGCCGTTGGTGAACGCGCCGTTGTAGCGGCCCGCCACCTGGATCCACGTGCCGTCACCGGAGTTGGTGGCGTTGGCGTTGTACCAGTCGACGATCTTGCGCTCGCCGGTCGACGTGGTGGTCAGCGCCGGGTGGTCCAGGTCGATGCCGGAGTCCATGATGGCGATCGTGGTGCCGCGGCCGTCCCACTGGGGGTGCTCGTCGGTGAACTGCGCCGCCTTGGTGTCCTGCGTCGGCATGTACGGGTTCTTCTTGGGCGTGGACGCGCCCGGAGCCGGCTGCGGGAGCGGGGTCGTCGCGCCCTCGGGACGCGGGTCGTCCAGCGCGACCAGGCCGTCCACGTCGACCGCGTTCACGGACGCGAGCTTCGCGGCCTTCTCGGCCTTGTCCCGCGGCACGGAGACCTTGAGGTAGTCGACGTCACGCTCGACCGTCTCGACCACACCGCCGAGGGCCTTGAGGTCGCTCGCGGCGGAGTCCAGCTTGCCCTCTTCGGCGGCGACGAGCAGCGTGACGTTCGCCTGACCGGCCTGTTCGGCCTCGGCGATCCGCTCACGGTCCTGCTTGTCGAGCTGCTTGTCGGCGGGCGCGGGGGCGGTTGGCGCCTCCTGCGCGGCAGCCGACCCGGCGGCGAAGCCGAACCCAGTGGTGCCCAGCACGGCGGCCAGCAAGGCCGCACTGGTGCGGTGTCTCCACCGGCTTCCTGAGTTGATCACGGCGCAAACCCTTCGTGGGGAAAGATTGGCGCAAGCACATCTCCCCGACCCCCGGGGAACAATCGGACGAACAGCCCAACAGTGAAGTCCACATTGGACTGAACGGGGTATTGCGCGAACGCGCGAAGAGTGCCGCAGAACTCCGGAACGGGTGCGACTAGTCCAGTCAAGAGCCGACCGGCCGGAATGTCAAACACTGTCAACGGTGAATCGGCGCGACAGGCCGGTAATCGGTAACAAATCGCACATCAGCGCGATGGCGAGCACACTGGGCAGCATCGTGGACGCCGCACCGATCGACCGGATCGCCGACGAGCTGTACGCCCTGCCGCCGGGCGAGTTCGTCGCGGCCAGGGACGCCCACGTCCGCCTGGCCACCGAGCGCGGCGACAAGGCGTTGGCCAAGCAGGTCTCGGAGCTGCGCAAGCCGACCGCGTCGGCGTGGGCGCTGAACCTGCTCGCCCGCGAGGGCGCGTCCGACCTGGCCGAGGCGGTGGCCCTGGGCGAGGAGCTGCGCACCGCCCAGGAGGAGCTGCGCGGCGGAGCGCTGCGCGAGCTCGGCGCACGTCGGCGGGCCGTGCTGAGCACGCTCGTGCGGCGGGTCGAGGCGTTGGCGCGCGAGGCGGGCCAGCCGCTCGGGCCGGACGCCGTGCAGCAGGTGCGCACCACGTTGGCGGCGGCGCTGGCGGACGCCGTGCTGGCCGCGCGCATTCGGGCGGGGCGGCTCGTGAAGCCGGTCGAGCAGTCCGGCTTCGGCCCGTTGAGCGAGACCGCCGTGCCCGTGCGCGACGACCTGGCCCCGCGCCGGGAGCAGCGCCGGGAACGCCGGCTCACCAAGGCCAGGGAGGACATCGACGCCGCGGCGGCCGACGTGCGGAAGGCGGACACCGCCGTCATCGAGGCCGAACAGGCGCTGGCCGAGCGCGAGGAGCACACCGCCACGCTGCGCGCCGAGCTGCGGCGGGCGCAGCAGGCCGAGCAGGAGGCGGCGAACCAGGTGGCGAAGGCCAAGCGCCGGGCGGACACGGCCCGGGACAAGCTGGCGACCGCCGAGGCCCGGATGACGGAGCTGCGCGGCGACGCCTGACGCCCTCCAGCCGACGCCTGACGCCTCGCGCGCCGATGCCTGACGCCCTCGCGACACGCCCTCGCGACGGCACCTCCGACACGCTCGCGCGCCGACCCCCTCCGGCACCGTCGCGCCGACCCTCCGACACCCTCGCGGCCGCGACTTCGGGCGCCCTCCGGGGGCAACTCCACAGAGTCACAATCATTCCTGACGCTCCGTAGTGACGCCCGCCACGCTGGGGGTTTCCGGGGAACACAGATACGGAACGACCCGTTCTACCTGAGGTCGGCACGTGGACGCCGCACCGGACGTCAGGCCCGCGGGGCACCTCCCCAAGCGCCCACGCGGCACCTCTCCCCCGAGACGTTGCAGAGTGCGCCCACACCTGCCCGACCGCCGCCGGCCGCACGGATTCCCCCACCGTCGCGGCCGGCGGTCTTTTACGTCACCGGACCGCCCCTCCCCGGCAGCTCAGACCATGTACTGATCATGTCGGGCGTACAACTCGGTCCACTCCTCCGGGCTCAACCGCCGACCCGATTCGGCGATCTCGGCCAGTTCCCGGAAGTAGTTCTCGCGCGGTGGCGCGGGCGCGAACAGGATGAGCATGGACGCGGGCTCGTCGGCGTCGTTGCGGAAAGCGTGGACACCGCCCTCCGGCACGTAGAGGAAATCGCCCGCGCCCGCGCTCACCCACGTCTCGCCGTTGAACAACCGCACCGTTCCCGCGGTCACGTAGAACGACTCCGAGAACGTCTTGTGGAAGTGCGCCGCAGGCCCGCCCGCGTGCGGCGCCATCCGCCACTCGAAGAGGCCGAACTGGCCGCGCGTGACGTCCGCGGTGCCGACCAGCCTGGCCTGGGTCAGCGGCCGGTCGATCGTCGGCACCTCCGCCACCGGCCGCCACACCGCGCTGACCTCGCCCACGTCCCCCTGGTAGGACACCTCGACCACCCCTCAAAGTGAATTTTATTCAACTCTCGTGCGCTGCCCGCACTTCGATCTAGACTCGCCCGATGGCACAGGACGCGGACGTCATCGTCGTCGGCGCGGGTCTCGCGGGACTCGTCGCCACCGCCGAGCTGGTCGACGCCGGGCGCAAGGTCATCCTCCTCGACCAGGAGCCCGAGGCGTCGTTCGGCGGGCAGGCGTTCTGGTCGTTCGGCGGGTTGTTCCTGGTCGACAGCCCGGAGCAGCGTCGGCTGAAGGTCAAGGACTCGGCGGAGCTGGCCTGGCAGGACTGGCAGGGCTCGGCCGCGTTCGACCGGGACTGCGACCACTGGCCGCGTCGGTGGGCCGAGGCGTACGTGAACTTCGCCGCCGGCGAGAAGCGGTCCTGGCTGCACGGCATGGGCGTGCGCTGGTTCCCGCTCGTGCAGTGGGCCGAGCGCGGCGGGTACCTGGCGGACGGCCACGGCAACTCCGTGCCGCGTTTCCACGTCACCTGGGGCACCGGCCCCGGCATCGTCGCCCCGTTCGAGCGGCGGGTCCGCGAGGGCGTGGCGCGCGGTCTCGTGCAGCTGCGGTTCCGGCACCGGGTGACCGGCCTCACCACCACCGGCGGCGCCGTGGACGGCGTGCGCGGCTCCGTGCTGGAACCGAGCGCGGTCGGTCGCGGCGAGCCCAGCTCGCGCACCGCCGTGGAGGACTTCGAGCTGCGCGCGCAGGCCGTCGTCATCACGTCCGGCGGCATCGGCGCGAACCACGACATGGTGCGCCGCAACTGGCCCGCCCGCCTGGGCACCCCGCCCGAGCACATGCTGTCGGGCGTGCCCGACCACGTCGACGGCGCGATGCTCAAGGTCGTGCAGGACGCGGGCGGCGAGATCATCAACGAAGACCGCATGTGGCACTACCCCGAGGGCATCGCCAACTACGCGCCGGTGTGGAGCAGGCACGGCATCCGCATCCTGCCCGGTCCGTCGTCGCTGTGGCTGGACGCCACCGGGCAGCGGCTGCCGATCCCGCTGTTCCCCGGCTTCGACGCCCTGGGCGCGTTGCAGCACATCGTCCAGACCGGGCACGGCTACTCGTGGTTCGTGCTCAACCAGCGGATCATCGGCAAGGAGTTCGCGCTGTCCGGGTCGGAGCAGAACCCCGACCTGACCGGCAAGGACGTCCGGGCCGTGCTGAAGCGCGCGCTGCCCAACGCGGTGGCGCCGGTCGAGGAGTTCGCCAAGCGGTCCGAGGAGTTCATCTTCGGCCGCACGCCCGAGGAGCTGGCCGCGGGCATGAACGCGCTGACCGGCACGTCGCTGGTCGACCCGGCCGCGCTGCGCCGCACCATCGTGGAGCGCGACCGGCAGGTGATCTCCGGGCTCGGCAAGGACATGCAGGTCAACGCCATGCGCGAGGCCCGCAGGTTCGTCACCGACAAGCTGATCCGGGTCGTCGAGCCGCACCCGCTGCTGGACCCGAAGGCCGGTCCGCTGATCGCCGTGCGCCTCTCCGTCCTGACCCGCAAGACCCTCGGCGGACTGCACACCGACCTGTCCGCGCGTGTGCTGAAGGACGACGGCTCGGTGCTGGACGGCGTTTACGCGGCCGGCGAGGCGTCGGGCTTCGGCGGCGGCGGCGTCCACGGCTACCGGGCGCTGGAGGGCACGTTCCTCGGCGGCTGCCTGTTCTCGGGCCGGGTCGCCGGCCGGGCCGCCGCGGAGGCCACCGGCTGACGCCCGCCACCGGCGGTCCCGTCATGTCGTGAAGTGCCCCAGCGCCCGGTCGGTCGTCACGTCGAGCCTGCGGGCCAGGTCGTCGGCGTCCGCCAGGCGCAGGTCGCGGTAGAGGCGCAGCGCCGCCAGCCAGTGCGGCCGCGCCGCCGTGACGCCCTCGGACTGCTCCAGCACGTCCCCGATCGACCGGTGGCACAGGGCTTCCTGGTAGCGGTCGCCGAGGCGGGACGCCAGCGCCAGGCCCGCCCGGTACGACTCCAGTGCCTCGTCGGCGCGCCCGAGCTGCTGCGACGCCGTGCCGACCGTGTGCAGGGTCGCGGTGTGCGCCTTCGACGGCGCGGACGGGAACAGGCCCAGCGCCTCCGTCGCGTGCCGCAACGCCTCCTCCGGCCGCTGCTTGCGCAGCAGCACGTTGGCCAGGTTGTTCTGGATGCTCGCCTGCGACCGGTTGTCGCCGACCTCCCGCGCCACCTCCAGCGCGCCGAGGATCGTCTCCTGCGCCCGGTCCAGCTGGTCGTCCGCCATCAGGCAGTAGCCGAGGTTCGCCAACGCCGCCAGCTCCAGGTGCCGGTCGGCGCCGGCCAGCGACGCGGCCCGCGTGCACGCCTCGATGGCCTCGTCGATCCGCCCGAGGTCGGCCAGCGTCGAGCCCAGCCGCAGCAGGAACGTCGCCTCGGCGTGCCCGTCGCCGAGCGAGCGGGTCGCGGCCAGGCCGATCCGGCACAGCGCCAGCCGGTCCAGCCGGTTGCCGCGCCGGAAGTGGAACGCGTCGAGGCACAGCGCCAGCTGCCAGGTGCGCTCGCGCTGCCCGCCGTTCACCGCGATGTCCAGCGCCAGCCCCAGGTTCGCCTCCTCCAGCGTGAACCAGTCGAGCGCCGCCGCGTGCGACGACAGCTCCGGGAACGACGCGGGCACGTGCTCGGCCGGCCCGAACGGCTGGACGTGGTCGGACAGGTGCGCCCGCGCGCGGTCGGCGACGTGCAGGTAGTAGTCGAGCAGCCGGCGCGTCGCCACCTGGTTGTCCACTTCGGACTCGGTGGCCGCCAGGTGGTGCGTGAACAGCCGCACCAGGTCGTGCCGCGAGTACCGGTCGGGCGTCGACTCGTGCAGCAGGTTCGCGTACGCCAGGGTGCGCAGGTGCGTGCGGGCGCTGACGACGTTGATGTCCAGCAGCGCGGCGGCCGTGTAGCTGTCGAGGTCCGTGCCGGGGTGCAGGCCGAGGCGGCGGAACAGCCGCGCCGCGCCCTCCGGCAATTCCCGGTAGCTCACGGCCAGCGCCGCGTGCACCCCGCGCCCCGCCTCGGGCAGCGACAACGCCGACAGCCGCCCCTGCTCGTCGCGCAGCTCGTCCACCAGCGACTGGATCGTCCACCTCGGCCGTGACGCCAGGCGCGCGCCCGCGATCCGCAACGCCAGCGGCAGCCGGTCGCACAGCTCCACCAGCTCGGCCACCGCGTCCGGCTCCTGCTCGATGCGCGGCCGGCCGAGCAGCGCGGCCAGCAGGTGCTCGGCGCTCTCCTCCGGCAACGTCGGCACGTGCAGCGACGTCGCGCCCTCCGTGACGACCAGGTCGTCCAGCCGGTGCCTGCTGGTCACCAGCACCAGGCACCGCGCCGAGCCCGGCAGCAGCGGCCGGACCTGGGCGGCCGACCGGGCGTTGTCCAGCACCACCAGCACCCGCCTGCCCGCGAGCAGCGACCGGTACTGCGCGGCCTGGTCCTCCAGGTCCGCGGCGATCTGCGAGTCGGTCAACCCCAGCGCCCGCAGGAACCCGATCAGCGCCGTGCGCGGGTCGAGCGGCTCCGTCTCGTCGAACCCGCGCAGGTTCACGAACAGCTGCCCGTCCGGGAAGTCGCCGGCCACCCGGTGCGCCCAGTGCAGCGCCAGCGCGGTCTTGCCCACCCCGGCCGGGCCGACCAGCAGCCCGATCGCCGAGTCGTGCCCCATCAGGCTCTCGCCGAGGTCCGACAGCTCCAGCTCGCGGCCGACGAACCCGCGGTGCTCGCGCGGCAGCTGGGCGGGCGTGGTCTCCACCAGCGGCGGCACGGCGTCGCCCACGAGCGGCGTGACACCGACGGTGACCGGCGCGGTGCCGGTGACCGGCGCGGTGTCGCCGGCGAGCACGGCCCGGTACGCGTCGCGCAGTTCCGGACCGGGGTCGACGCCCAGCTCCTCGGCCAGCCGCTCCCGCGTCCGGTGGAACAGGGCCAGCGCCTCCGCCTGCCGCCCGGTCCGGTGCAGCGCCAGCACCAGCCGTGACACCAGGGCCTCGCGCAGCGGGTGGGCGTCCACCGCGTCGCGCAGCCCGGACACCGCCTCGGCCGCCCGGTCCAGCCGCGACAGGCGGGTCGCCAACTCCTGCACCGCCACCAGCCGCAGCTCCTCCAGCCGCGCCGACACGGCCTCCCGCAGGTGGTCGCCGGGCACGTCGGCGAGCACCGGCCCGCGCCACAGCGCCAACGCGTCCCGCAGCAGCCCCACGGCGACGTCGTCCGCCGCGTCGCGGGCGGTGGTCAGCAGGTCCTCGAACCGGAACACGTCGACCGCGCCCCGGTCGCCGGTCAGGACGTAGCCGGGCGCGCGGGTGAGCAGGCCGACGCCGCCCGCCAGGACCTTGCGCAGCTGGGCGATGTGGCCTTGGAGGGCCGCCTTGGCCTGCGGGGGCGGTGAGCCGTCCCACACCAGGTCGAGCAGCCGGTCGCCGGACACCACCCGGTTCAGCTCCAGCGCCAGGGCCGCGAGGACGGTCCGACGCTTGGCCGCACCCAGTCGAACGGCCTCCCCACCTGCGGAAACCAGCTCAACGGGGCCGAGCAGGTTCACCCGCATCCCGAGGCCCTTTCGGCGTTGTCACCGTGTGGTCGCTGAGTTTCCCACAGTCGCCGCGCCCGTCCGGAAGGCCGCGTTGGGCCCGCGTTGGCCGGGCGTTGGAGGACAGGGTGAAGGTGGGTTCCGTCCAGCAGGCTGCCTTCGCGAGGGATACCGATGTACATCGCCGAAAACGGGGGTGAAGTGGCCCCGCCCCAGGAGGTCCCGACCGTGAACGGTCAGGTCGTGGCCCTCCAGGAGACCGTGAACTCCGGCCGGGTGTCGCTCGATCCCGCCACCGGCGAGGAACTGCGCAAGATGCTCCTGGAGCAGATCGACCAGGTGGACTCGTGGCTGGAGCGCGCGGGTCGGCTCGCCCGTCCCGCGCCGATCGGCGCGAACCCCGTCGGCGACCGGCTGGCGCACAAGTTCGAGGCGCGCGCGGACGGCGACCCGAGGTCGTTCGTCGCGGTCATGACGGCGTACCGCGAAGTCCTCCAGCAGACGCACGACTCGGTGCGGAGCGCGATCCGCAACTTCACCGCCGTCGACGAGGAGCACGGCTCCGAGTTCACCAGGCTGAGCGGGAACTGAGGGGACTGGCGACGATGGCCGAGCAGGAACAGCGGTTGCAGGTGGCGGTGGCGTCGCAGCGGGCGCGCCTGGCGCAGCGGCGGGACGAGGAGATCGACCTCGTGCTGACCGACGCCCAGAACTGGGCGTCCCGGTCCCACCGCGAGCTGTACGACGCCGTGCACAACAACAACGACCCCGGCCAGACGGGCGAGATCGGCGCGGAGTGGGGCCAGTTCGGCACCGAGCTCACCGAGGCCGCCCGCCTGATCAACGAGCGGGTCGCGGTCAGCGAGTCGGGCTGGACCGGCGAGGCGGCGGACGCGGCGCGCCTGGCCATCAAGGGCCTCGCGGACTGGGTCACGCACACCGCGGAGACCGCCGTCGAGGTCGGCAAGCGGGTGCAGGACCAGAGCCAGATCATGGAGAACGCGCGGGCGAGCATGCCCGAGCCGGTCGAGTTCAACTGGGACCAGGCCACCGGGGCGTTCACCGCGGGCGGCATCTCCGGGTTGGCGAGTTCCGCGACCGACGTGCAGGCCGCCAACGACCACGCGCGGGCGCTGCACGAGCACGCCGTGACCGTCATGAGCACGATGGAGAACGAGTCGAAGGCGGTCGACCAGACCACGCCCCGGTTCAGCGCGCCGTTCAACCCGGTGACGGGCCGGACCGAGGAGCCCGTCGTGATGATGCGGGCCGTGTCGTCGCCGACGCTGGGCGGCGGGGACGCCGGTGTGACGAGCACCAGCGCGGCCTACTTGGCGGATCGGTCGCAGGCGACGCCGTCCGGCGAGGCGCAGCAGGGGGTGCGCGCCGGGGCGGCGACCCCTCCGACGACGACGGGCACGTACCCGTCCGGGTCCGCCTACACCCCGCCTGCCGCCGCGGCTACGTACACGGGCACGTCCTCGGCTCCCGGCGCCTACGCGGCCGCGTCGCCCGGCACGCCGTTGAGCCCGGCGATGTACCGGCCCGAGGGCACCACGGCCGCCGCAGCGGCGGCGCAGGTGCCCGTGGCCAACCCGTACACGCCGCAGTCGAGCTACACGCCGCCGTCCGGCGGGTACCAGCCGCCGGCGTACACGCCGCCCGGCAGCGGTTACGTGCCGCCGTACCAGCCGGCCAACCCGAACGCCGTGCCGCGGCCCGGCAACGGCACCCTGCCGCCCGGCGTGAAGCCGCCGGCGTACATCCCGGCCGGCAGCCCCGGCACGCCCCCGTTGCCCGGCGGCGGTGGCGGTGGTGGCGGT
>NZ_JBHTLK010000036.1:0-40346 GCF_042678885.1 Saccharothrix hoggarensis | reverse complement strand
CGGCCGGTTACGCGCCCACGGCGTCCACGGCGGCCGGCACGTCGGTCGTGGAGCGGGCGCCGCGCCGCCGCGTCGAGCCTCCCCCGCCGCCGGTGCGCGCGGTGGCGGAGGGCTGGCGGGCGCCGTTGACCGAGCAGGAGCTGGCGAAGCTCGCGGTGGCGCTGGTCGAGCGGGAACGGCCCCGGCCCCGGTTCGTGCTGCCGCCGGCTCACACCCAGCGCATGGGGACGGTGCGGCTGCTGCGCGACCAGTCGCTCGTGCTGCGCGACTCGGAGGTCGTGCTGCTGGCCGAGGCGCTGGCGAGCCGGACGTCGGTGGAGATCGCCGTGGCGAGCGGCCCGCGGACCACGGTGAAGCACGTGATCACGCCCGTGGACCACGCGGCGGGCAACCTGAAGGCCAACTGCGCCCCGCGCGGCGAGCACCGCGAGTTCCTGGTCAGCCACATCCGCTCGGTGCGCGCGGTGACCGGCGTCTGACGAGGCCGCGTCGCACGGGGCCGGCGTCTGACAGGGCCCGCGTCTGACAGGGCCGACGGCTCACAGGGCCGGCGTCTCATCGGTCCGGCGTCCGGGGGCGAGGTGGAGCCCCGGCCCGGTTCGACGGGCCGGGGGCTCTCTGGCGGCGGTCAGGGCAGGTGCAGCCGGACCTGTTCGGTCGCGCCCGCCGCCGCCGTGACTTCGGACGGGGTGCCCGTCCGGCCGTCCTTCGACGCGGAGAACTCGTAGCGGCCCGCCGCCAGGCGCCACTCGTAACGGCCGTCCGGTCCGGACATGACCGCCATCTCGGGCACCGGCCGCGGCGGGGTGTCGAGCGATCTCGGTGCCACCAGGGCGCCGTCGACGGGCTGCCCGGCGGAGTCCACGACCACGCCGGTGAAGGTCGCCATCGCGGTGGTGGAGGGTGGTGGTGCGGGCGGGTCGCCGGTGTCGGACGTGCCCGCTTCCCCGCCGCACGCGCCGAGCGCCAGCAGGCCGATCAGCAGGACCGCTCGCAGGCGGAGTGGGTGGCGCACGATCTGCTCCTCTCGGTCACGTGGAGGACGGAACGGCAGCGGGGTTCGGTTGCCCGGCGTCAGCGCCAGCCGACGACCAGGTTGAACCGGCTCTCGGTGATCCGCGGGCCGCTGTTGTGGCCGTTGGAGCCGACGCCGTACGCGTGGAACGCCAGCGAGCACCGGCCCGAGCAGCCGGACGACCCGGCCGCGCGCACCGTGTGCACCGCGCTGCCGCTGTTGCCGCCGACGGTGTCGTTGTCGTAGTACAGCCGCAGCGAACCGCTCTCGCGGACCTGGTCGGTGTGGGTCCACTGCTGCTGGGCCTTGTCGCCGGGGTAGCCCTGGATGGTGGTGGACGTGCCGTTGAGCGACGCGGTGGTCCAGTACGCGCCGTACCAGCCGGTCGTGTTGCCGATGGAGCAGTTCAGCGTCGCGCCGCCGTAGTCGGCGTCCGGGTTGCCGTCGGTGGTCCAGCCGGTGTTGGACCGCAACGTCGCCGCGGTGCAGGAGCCGTACGGGTACGAGGTGCCGTTGGCGCCGGGGTAGAACTTGAGCTGGCCGGTGTACCAGCCGGTGCTCTGGTTGAACACGCAGTGCCCGGCGGTCAGCACGAGGCTCGCGCCGAACATCCAGCCGGTGCAGTGCAACCGCTCCACACCGCTCACGGTGCGGGTGATGAGCACGGTCGCGCGGGCCGGGAAGCTCGTCGTCGGGTCGACCCGCACGCGGCCGTCCGCCCCGATGATCGACTGGACGCCGACGTCGTCGCCGGTCGGCGACTCGTAGCCCGCGATCCGGTGGCCGGCGGGCACGCGCTGCGCGCCGTAGGCCGTGACGTCGCCCGGCACGCCCGTGCCCTCGTAGCCGGACACCCCGCGCAGCCCTCGCGCCGGCGCGGCCGACAGGGTCACGCCCTCGGTGTCGCTCGCCCCGAGTTCCACGCCCCTCGGTGACGCCGACGCCGTGGACACCAGGCCGATCGTCGCCAGCAGCGCGCTCGCCAGCGCCACGCCGACCCGTCTCGATGATCTGTAGATGTTGTTCACCCGAAAATCCCATCGTCAAGGAAAAAAGCCCTCGACCGGTTAAGTCCGCTCCGGGCGCGCAACCGATACAGCGGATCGGGATTTTGCCCCGGTCGCGTTTTTACCATGCTGACAACGGACCAACGGCGAGCGCTTTACGGCCGCACCGGGGCGCTGACCTGGCCGGGTGACGTGGAAAAGAATGCGTCGGCAATCGAATCGCGACGGCGTGGAATGCGTTCACGTGCCGCGGGCGGCCCGGTCGCACCCGCCCCGGGAACCGCGAAGGCCGCCCCGACGACGCTGTCGGGGCGGCCGGGCACCTCAGCGGTTCACACCACGGCGAGCGGAAGCATGGTGGGGATCACCGGCGACGGCAGGTCCGACGAGCCGGTCAGGAAGCGGTCCACCGCGTTGGCCACCGAACGGCCCTCCGCGATCGCCCACACGACCAGGGACGCGCCGCGGTGCGCGTCGCCGCAGACGAACACGCCGGGCGACTGGGTCTGCCAGTCCGAGCCGCACGAGATCGTGCCGCGCGGGGTGAGCCGCAGGCCGAGGCCGTCCAGCAGCGGCATGTGCTCGACACCCTCGAAGCCGATGGCCAGCAGCACCAGGTCCGCCGGCAGCACCTCGACCTCCTCGGACGTCGGCACCACCTGGCGGCGGCCGGACGCGTCCTTCTCCACCCGCACCTTGCGCAGCTGGATCTGCCGGACGTGCCCGTCCTCGTCGCCGACGAACTTCTCCACGGCGACCGCGAACTTCCGCTCGCCCGCCTCCTCGTGCGCGGGGTACGTGCGGAGGATCCACGGCCACACCGGCCACGGCGACCTGTCGTTGTCGCGGGTGGACGGCGGCATCGGGTACTGGTCGAGCTGCAGCACCGACGCCGCGCCCTGCCGGGACGCCGTGCCGTAGCAGTCCGCGCCCGTGTCGCCGCCGCCGATGATCACGACGTGCTTGCCGGCGGCGTCGATCGCGGGCGGGCCGTCGCCCTCGCACGCCCGGTTCGCGGGCACCAGGTGCTCCATCGCCAGGTGGACGCCCTTCAGGGAACGCCCCGGCGTGGTGGTGTCGTCACGGCCGCGCAGCGCGCCCACCGCGAGCACCACGGCGTCGAACTTCGACCGCAGCTCCTCGACGGTCAGGTCCACGCCGACCTCGCAGCCGGTGACGAACCTCGTGCCCTCCTTGCGGAGCTGCGCGAGCCGCCGGTCCAGGACCTTCTTCTCCATCTTGAACTCGGGGATGCCGTAGCGGAGCAGCCCGCCCAGCCGGTCGTCCCGCTCGAACACGGTGACCTCGTGGCCGGCGCGCGTGAGCTGCTGCGCCGCGGCGAGCCCGGCCGGGCCGGAACCGACGACCGCGACCTTCTTGCCCGACGACACGTGCGACTGCACGGGCGGCACGAGCCCCTGCTCCCACGACACGTCGGCGATGGCCTGCTCGACGCGCTTGATGGCGACCGGGCCGCCCGCGTCGTGGCTGATCGACAGCACGCACGCCGCCTCGCACGGCGCGGGGCACAGCCGGCCGGTGAACTCGGGGAAGTTGTTCGTCGCGTGCAGCCGGTCCGACGCCGACTCCCAGTCACCCCGGCGCACCAGGTCGTTCCACTCGGGGATCAGGTTGCCCAGCGGGCACCCGGCCGACCCGGAGTGGCAGAACGGGACGCCGCAGTCCATGCACCGCGTCGCCTGCACGCGCACCTCCTCGTCCCGCTGCTCCGCAGGGACGTCGAGGTACACCTCGTTCCAGTCGCTCAGCCGCTCGGCGGCGGGCCGCTTCTTCGGCTCGGAGCGGGAGTGCTTGAGAAAGCCGTACGGGTCAGCCACGGGAGGCCTCCATGATCGCCTGGTCGACGTCCCTGCCTTCCGCGCGGGCGAGCCTCATCGCTTCGAGCACGCGCTGGTAGTCAC
The DNA here is from genome assembly GCF_042678885.1 of Saccharothrix hoggarensis. Taxonomy (GTDB): domain Bacteria; phylum Actinomycetota; class Actinomycetes; order Mycobacteriales; family Pseudonocardiaceae; genus Actinosynnema; species Actinosynnema hoggarensis. The sequence goes on along the minus strand of NZ_JBHTLK010000036.1, from coordinate 36,402 downwards.
CGGGCATGACCTTGGTGAACGACGCGGAACGCCGGGTCCAGTCGCCGAGCAGCGACGCGGCCACCGCCGATCCGGTGAGCTGGTGGTGGCGCTCCACCACTTCGCGCAGCCAGCGCAGGTCGTCCGCGCCGGGCCGCTGGAGCTCGACCATGGCGGTGTTGACCGCCGCGGGGTCGAGTTCCAGGACGTAGGCCACGCCGCCGGACATGCCCGCGGCGAGGTTGCGGCCGGTCGGCCCGAGCACCACGGCCCGGCCGCCGGTCATGTACTCGAACGCGTGGTCGCCCACGCCCTCGGCGACGGCCAGCGCGCCCGAGTTCCGCACGCAGAACCGCTCGCCGACCCGGCCGCGCAGGAAGATCTCGCCGGACGTCGCGCCGTAGCCGATGACGTTGCCCGCGATGACCTGCCGCTCGGCCGCGAACGGCGCGTCCGGGTGCGGCCGCACCACGATCCGGCCGCCGGACAGGCCCTTGCCGACGTAGTCGTTGGCGTCGCCGACCATCTCCAGCGTGACGCCGCGCGGGATGAACGCGCCCAGCGACTGGCCGGCCGAGCCGGTGAACGTCACGTGGATCGTGTCGTCGGGCAGGCCGTCGCCGCCGAACCGGCGGGTCACCTCGGCGCCGAGGAGCGTGCCGACGGTGCGGTTGACGTTGCGCAGCGGCAGTTCCAGCCGCACCGGGCGGGCGTCGTTCAAGGCCGCGTCGGCGAGCTGCAGCAGCGTGCGGTCCAACGCCTGCGCCAGGCCGTGGTCCTGCTCGCGGACCTTGCGCTTGGCCGTGCGGTACGGCGTCTCGGGCACCTCGAACACCGGCGCCAGGTCGAGCCCGGCCGCCTTCCAGTGCTCGACGGCCTCGTCGGTCTTCAGCAGCTCGGCGTGGCCCACGGCCTCGTCGATGGTGCGGAAACCGAGTTCCGCCAACAGCTCCCGCACCTCCTGGGCGACGAAGTGGAAGAAGTTGACCACGTGGTCGGCCTGGCCGGTGAAGCGCTTGCGCAGCTCCGGGTTCTGCGTGGCGATGCCGACCGGACAGGTGTCCAGGTGGCAGACCCGCATCATCACGCAGCCCTCCACGATCAACGGCGCGGTCGCGAAGCCGAACTCCTCCGCGCCCAGCAGCGCGGCCACCACCACGTCCCGGCCGGTGCGCAGCGCGCCGTCCACCTGCACGGTGATCCGGTCGCGCAAACCGTTGAGCAGCAACGTCTGCTGGGTCTCGGCGAGGCCGATCTCCCACGGCGTGCCCGCGTGCTTGAGCGAGTTCAGCGGCGACGCGCCGGTGCCGCCGTCGTGGCCCGAGATCAGCACCACGTCCGCGTGCGCCTTCGCCACGCCCGCCGCGACCGTGCCGACGCCGACCTCGCTGACCAGCTTGACGTGCACGCGGGCCTGCTCGTTGGCGTTCTTCAGGTCGTGGATGAGCTGCGCGAGGTCTTCGATGGAGTAGATGTCGTGGTGCGGCGGCGGCGAGATCAGGCCGACGCCCGGCGTGGAGTGCCGGGTCCGCGCGATCCACGGGTACACCTTGTAGCCGGGCAGCTGCCCGCCCTCGCCGGGCTTCGCGCCCTGCGCCATCTTGATCTGGATGTCGCTGGCGTTGACCAGGTACTCGCTGGTGACGCCGAACCGGCCGGACGCGACCTGCTTGACCGCGCTGCGCCGCTCCGGGTCGTACAGGCGCTCGCGGTCCTCGCCGCCCTCGCCGCTGTTGGACCGGCCGCCGAGCCGGTTCATCGCGATGGCCAGCGTCTCGTGCGCCTCCGCCGAGATGGAGCCGTACGACATGGCGCCGGTGTTGAAGCGCTTGACGATCGACGAGACCGGCTCGACCTCGTCGATGGGGATCGGCGTGCGGCCCTCGGACCTGAACTCGAACAGGCCGCGCAGCGTGCCGCCCTGCCGGGACAGCCGCTCCACCTCGTCGGTGTAGCGCCGGTACACGTCCTGCTTGCCGGTCTTGGTGGCGTGCTGGAGCAGGAACACCGTCTCCGGCGTGAACAGGTGGAGCTCGCCCTCGCGGCGGTAGGCGTACTCGCCGCCCACCTCCAGCCGGCGGTGCACCCGGTCGGTCGGGTTGTCCGGGTGGGCGCGGCGGTGGCGCAGCGCCACCTCCTCCGCCAGCACGTCCAGGTCCGCGCCGCCGAGCTTCGACACCGTGCCGGTGAAGTACTCGTCCAGCAGGTCCTTCGACAGGCCGACGGCCTCGAACACCTGGGCCGCCGTGTACGCGCCGACGGTCGAGATGCCCATCTTCGACATGATCTTCAGCGTGCCCTTGACCAGCGCCGTCACGTAGTTCCGCACGGCCTTGCGCGGCTCGATGCCGGTCACCGCGCCGGTGCTGATCATGTCTTCGATCGTCTCGAACGCCAGGTACGGGTTCACCGCGGCCGCGCCGTAGCTCAGCAGCGCGGCGACGTGGTGCACCTCGCGGGCGTCACCGGTCTCCACGACCAGCGCCACGCGCAGCCGCTCCTTGGTGCGCACCAGGTGGTGGTGCACCGCGGAGACGAGCAGCAGCGACGGGATCGGCGCCATCCGGTGGTCCGAGTCGCGGTCCGACAGCACGAGCGTGCGCGCGCCGTGCGCGATCGCCTCGGACGCCTCCCGGCGCACCCGCTCGACCGCCGCCGCCAGCGCCGCGCCGCCACCGTCCACCTCGTACAGTCCGCTGAGGACGGTGCAGGCGAAGCCGGGCAGGTCGCCGTCGTCGTTGATGTGGATGAGCTTGGCCAGCTCGTCGTTGTCGATCACCGGGTACGTCAGCTTGATGTGCCGGCAGCTGACCGGCCCCGGCTCCAGCAGGTTCTGCTCCGGGCCCATCACCCGCGACACGCTGGTGACGATCTCCTCGCGGATCGCGTCCAGCGGCGGGTTCGTGACCTGGGCGAAGTTCTGCACGAAGTAGTCGTAGAGCAGCCGCGAGCGCTGCGAGAGCGCCGCCACCGGGGTGTCCGTGCCCATCGAGCCCAGCGGCTCGGCGCCGTTCACCGACATCGGCGCGAGCAGGACCCGCAGCTCCTCCTCGGTGTAGCCGAACGTGAGCTGGCGGCGCACCACCGACTCGTGGCTCTGCACCACGTGCTCCCGGTCGGCCAGGTCGGCCAGCTCCAGCAGGCCCGCGTGCAGCCACTCGTCGTAGGGCAGCTCCTCGGCCAGCCGCGACTTGACCTCGTCGTCCTCGACCAGGCGACCCTCGACGGTGTCGACCAGGAACATCCGGCCGGGCTGGAGGCGGCCCTTGGCCACGACCTGGTCCGGCGGCACGTCCAGCACGCCGGTCTCGGAGGCCAGCACGACCCGGCCGTCCGCGGTCTGCCACCAGCGGGCCGGGCGCAGGCCGTTGCGGTCCAGCACCGCGCCGACCAGCGAGCCGTCGGTGAACGTCACGCACGCCGGGCCGTCCCACGGCTCCATCAGGCTGGCGTGGAACTCGTAGAACGCGCGGCGCTTCGGGTCCATCGAGGTGTGGTTCTCCCACGCCTCGGGGATCATCATCAGCACCGCGTGCGGCAGGCTGCGGCCGCCCAAATGCAGCAGCTCCAGCACCTCGTCGAAGCTCGCCGAGTCCGAGCCCTCCGGGTGGCAGATCGGGAACAGCCGGCTCAGGTCGCCCGGGATCAGGTCCGACGCCAGCAGCGCCTCGCGGGCGCGCATCCGGTTCCGGTTGCCGCGCACGGTGTTGATCTCGCCGTTGTGGGCGACGTACCGGAACGGGTGCGCCAGCGGCCACGACGGGAACGTGTTCGTGGAGAAGCGGGAGTGGACCAGGGCGATCGCGCTGGCCAGCCGCTCGTCCCGCAGGTCGGGGAAGAACGACGGCAGCTGGCCCGTGGTCAGCATGCCCTTGTAGACGATCGTGCGGGCCGACAGCGACGGGAAGTACGTGCCGACGTCCGCCGCCGCGCTCTCGTGCTCCACCCGCTTGCGCAGGGCGAACGTGAGGCGGTCCAGGTCGACGTCCCGCTTGCCCGTCTCGCTCTCGACCAGCAGCATCGCGAAGTGCGGCATCACCGACCGGGCGGTCGGGCCCAAGCCCGCGTGGTCCGGCTCGATCGGCACGTCGCGCCAGCCCAGGACCCGCAGTCCCTCCTCGGCGGCGATCCGCTCGGCCAGGCCCACGGCCTTCGCGCGGTCCTCGTCGCCGGCGGGCAGGAACGCGATGCCCGCCGCGTACGCGCCCGCCTCGGGCAGCTCGCACCCCACCACCTCGCGCAGGAACGCATCGGGCAGCTGCAGCAGGATGCCGGCGCCGTCACCGCTGGTCGGCTCGGCGCCCGCCGCGCCCCGGTGCTCCAGGTTGGCCAGCGCGGTGAGCGCGTCGACGACGATGTCGTGCGAGCGCCGGCCCTTGATGTCGGCGACCATCGCCACACCGCACGCGTCGCGCTCGGCGGTCGGGTCGTAGAGCCCCTGAGGGGCCGGGATGGCGGAGAAGATCACTGCGCAGACCTCCTTCGTCGTCCTTGGTGAAAGAACGAGTCCTCGTGTCCAGGTCCTGGAATCCGGGTGCTGGGCACGGGACGACGATGGCCCGCGTGTTGACGAGACTTTAACAGTCGCGAAACTGAACCACACCATCCAACGGGTGATCCAGCTCGCCTACGCGTAACGATTCGGCCCGCCGGCGCGATACCCCGGCCAGCTTGTTACGCGTTGTTAAGCATAACCGAGCCGACCCCTCCTCGCGCGTCGGTGAGACCTGGCGAACAGCCCCGTCCCCGCCACCGCCACCATCCCGGTTCCCCGACGTGAACCCGCTGGTCAGACGCCCGGAGGCTCCGCGAGCCAGTCGACCCGCGGAGCCTCCGCCGTGCCTGTCGGTCCACCTTCGCCGCCCGGTGGCGTCCGCGCCCCTGGCAGGCTCGTCCGCCCTCCGGAACGTCGGCGTCCGCCGTCCGCGCGGCCGACCGTCCTCCGCCGACTAGCCCGCGGACGCCGCTACGGACTCCCGGCTCCCACCGCTCCCCCGGCCGCCCTGCGCACCGCCGCGGTCCCCGTCGTGTCCGCCGTCAGGCGTGCCGTCAGGCGTGCCGTCGTGCTCGACGTCGCCGTGCCGGCGGTCCATGAGGGCGTCCACGTCGACCTGGGAGGGGTTGTCCATCACCTGGCGCAGCCGGTCGCGGTCCAACTGGCCCTGCCAGCGGGCCACCACGAGCGTGCCGACGCCGTTGCCGATGACGTTGGTGATCGCGCGGGCCTCCGACATGAACCGGTCGATGCCCACGATCAGCGCGATGCCGACCGCCGGGATGGCGCTGTTCGCCTCGAACGCGCTCAGCGACGCCGCCAGCGTGACCAGGCCCGCCCCCGTGACGCCCGCCGCGCCCTTGCTGGCCAGCAGCATGAACAGCAGCAGCCCGATCTGCGTGCCCAGCCCCACGTCCACGCCCGTCGCCTGGGCGATGAAGATCGCGCCCATGGTCAGGTAGATGCAGGTGCCGTCGAGGTTGAACGAGTAGCCGGTCGGGATGGTCAGGCCGACGACCGACTTGTCCGCGCCCGCCGCCTCCATCTTCACCAGCATGCGCGGCAGCACCGACTCGCTGGACGACGTGCCCAGCACGATCAGCAGCTCGTCCTTGATGTACCGGAGGAACTTGAAGATCGAGAACCCGGCGTACAGCGACACACCGCCCAGCACGACCAGGATGAACAGCAGGCACGTCGCGTAGAACGAGCCCATCAGCCAGGCCAGCTTGCCGAGGATCGTGCCGCCGAACTTGCCGATCGTGTACGCGATGCCGCCGAACGCGCCGATCGGCGCCGCGTACATGACGATCTTGATGACGCCGAACATCACCTTGGCGAACGTGTCGAGCGCGGACACGACCTTCGCGCCGCGCTTGCCCATGCCCGCCACGGCCACCGCGACCAGGATCGCGACCACCAGGACCTGGATGAGCTGCCCGTCGGTGAACGCGCTGAAGAACGACTTCGGCACCAGGCTCAGGATGAACCCGGTGACGCCGGTCTCGGCGGTCTTCGCGTCGGCGAGGGTCTTCGCGGCCGCGTCGTCGTTGATCGGGATCGACGGGCCGTGGTGGCCGGGCTGCACGAGGTTCACGACGACGAGGCCGATCGCCAGCGCCACCGTCGTCATCGCCGTGAAGTACAGGATCGTCCGCAGCGCCAGGCCGCCCGCCTTGGCCAGGTTGCCGAGGCCCGCGATGCCGACCACGACCGTGCAGAAGATCGTCGGCGCGATGACGACCTTCACCAGCGCGACGAAGAAGTCGGCCAGCCACTTCATGCCCGACGCCTGGGCGGGGAACGCGTACCCGACGATCACGCCGAGCACGATCGACACGAGCACCCAGAAGTAGAGGTGCTGGTAGATCGGTTTGCGCTGACGTTCCTGCGCGCTGACCACGTCTCCTCCAAGGGGACCTTCGTGCCTGCCGGTGGGGGTTGGTTGGTGATCCTGAGCACAGGCGCCGGCGGTAACAAGGACGTGGCCGGAAACTTCAGATCCCTCTGACGTAACACGCCGTTCACTGGTCCGACGGGGTTAGTCTGCTGGTCGTGCAGGTGACGCGGCGCTCGCTGTTGCGCACCGCCCTGGTCGCGGCGGTGCCCGGCACGCTGGGTTCCTCCGCGCTGGCCGCGTGCACGTCGACCGACGCGCCCGTCCTCGACGAACTCGTGCTGGCGACCGGCCCGGACGGCGCGGTGTTCCGCGAGGTCGGCGGCGCGCTGGCCGCGGCGCTGGCGGACGAACTGCCCGCGACCCGCGTGGTAGCCCGCTCGACCGCCGCGTCGGTGGAGAACGTGCGCCTGCTCCAGGCGGGCGACGTCCACTTGGGACTGTCCTCACTGGACCCGTTGGTCGGTGCGCTGCTCGATGCGGACGACCCGGGCGGCATCAGCGCCGTGGGGCGGCTGTACGACAGCTTCATGCAGATCGTCGTGCCGGCCGGGTCGCCCGTGCGCCGCCTGTCGGACCTGGCCGGCCGGATCGTGTCGTTCGGCCCGTCCGAGTCGGGGACGGAGTTCACCGCGACCCGGCTGCTGGCCCTGTTCGGGATCTCCGTCGACGCGCGGCGGATGGAGCACGCCAAGGCGGCACGTGAGCTGGCCGCCGGTTCACTGGACGCGTTGCTGGCGCTGACCGGCATCCCCACACCCGCGGTCACGGACATCCTCGACACGTTCCCGCTGCGCCTCCTCGACCTGCCCGACGAGGCCGAGCACCTGGCCGAGCGCTACCCGGGCCCGTACGTCCCAGCGACCATCCCCGCCACCACGTACGGCAACCTCGGCCCGTGCCGCACGTTCGCCGTGCCGAACCTCCTGCTGGCGCGGACGTCGCTGGACGCCGACGTGGTCGAGGTCGTCACCAGGACCGTGTTCACCCAGTCATCCCGAATCGCCGCGGGCCACCCCGAGGCAAGCCGGATCAACGTCCGAACCGGCATCGCGACGGGCCAGGTCCCCCTCCACAAGGGCGCCGAGCGCTGGTTCAGAGCAACAAAACGCTGACCCACCCACATATCCACACCCACCCCGCTTATCCACACCCACTACACTTCCCTCCCTCCACCGACCCTCACCAGTGTTGAATGCCGTCCACCCCCACCCACCCTCGCCGACTGTCCCCGAAGATCACCCAGGCGACTGAACGCAGCGTTTTCGGGGAAGGTCCAGGCCTCTTCCCGCGTTGCCGGGAAAGAAGGAGGCGGCACCACGGCGCAAGGCACCCACGGCGAGCACTCCCCAACCTCACGCCCCCAAGTCCCCTCACAACTCGGGCCGACCGCCCACCCTGGGCTGGAGCCGGGGCCTGGGCTGGAACCGGGGCCTGGGCTGGGACCGCGGGGCCGGGCTCCGTGGATCGAGGACCGGTGCCGCTTGTGGAGTTAGGCGCTGAGGCGGACCACGGCGTCGAGACCGTGCGGGTCTGCGGGTTGCAGGAGGAGTTCCCCTCCGGCGGAGGCGATCAGTTCGGCGCAGATCGCCAGGCCCAGGCCGGTGCCGGGGGTGTTCTGGTGGCGTGGCGCGCGCCAGAAGCGGGCCAGGGCGTTGGCGCGCTCCTGATCCGTGAGGCCGGTGCCGTTGTCGGTCACGTGGAGTTCTACGCGGCCGCCCGACGTCCTGCCCCAGATCTTCAGCTCGGTGCCGCCGGACAGGCGGATGGCGTTGCCGACGAGTTCGTCGAGGACGCTGCCCAGGCCGCCCGGGGGTTCCAGGACGCGGAGGCCGGGTGGGACGTCGACGTCCAGGCGCATGTCGCCGGCCAGTGCGCGCCAGCCGGGGACGTGGGTGGCCAGGAGGGCGTCCACGTCGACCGGTTCGGCGGCTGAGGCGCTGTCGAGACGGGTTGCGGCCAGGAGGGTGTCCAGGACCCGGCCCATTTCCTCGGCTTCGTCCACGGCGATGCGGTGGGCCTCGCGGGCGGCCTCGTCGGTCACGTGGGGGGCCAGGTTGTCGACCGCCAGACGGAGGCTTGCCAGGGGGTTGCGGAGTTGGTGGGACGCGTCGGAGACGAACGCGCGTTGGCGGCGCAGGGCGCGGCCCACGACGTCGACCATGGCGTTGAAGCTGGCCGCCAGGCGGCGGAGTTCGGGTGGGCCGCCGAGTTCGTCGGCTCGGGCGTCCAGGTGGCCGCCGGCCACGGCCGCGGTGGCTTCGTCGAGCCTGCGGACCGGGCGCAGGACCCAGCGGGACATCGGCCACGCCACCGCCACCACGCCCAGCATCGGGATCAGGCCTAGCAGCGCGAGGACGCCCCACTGGCGGAGGATCGCCGATCGCAGGCTGTCCGTGGGGGAGATCGTGACCACGGCCGCGACCACCTCGCTGTCCCGGCCGACCGGTTCGACGACCACCAGGTTCACCCGTTCCCACGGCCAGACCGACTGGTCGGTCTCGCCGCGGTATCCGCCGAACGCGGCCTTCAGGCCCGCGGCGACGTTGGGGTCGGTGAGCGGGAACGGGGTGCGCGACGCCTCCACCACCGTGCCGTCGGTGCCGACGAGGCCCGCCGAGATGCCGTACAGCTGGTCGTACCGGACCAGCTCCTCGCGCAGCGCGGTGAGCCGGTCGGACGCGAGCGCGTTCTCGGCCAGCGACGCGAACCGGCTGGCGTCACCCAGCCGGTCGAGGTAGGTCTCCTGGCTCTCGCGCTGCACGACGGCGAACGCGAGCGGCACGCCGAGGGCCGCGACCAGGGCCATCAGCAGCGGCACGATGAGGACTAGCAGACGGCGCAGCACGCGGAGGCAACCTCCCCGGGGTGACCTGCGTCATGTCTCACGTGACCGTTCCGGTCCGTGTGAGGGGGAAATCAGCATGCTACGCAAGATTGCACTGCTTATCGCGGTGGTGGCGGCGGCCGCGGTGGTGGCACCGGTGACGGCCTCCGCCGCTCCAACCGCGTGCACGGTCGACTGGGGCTCGGGGGCCAAGTCGGCGTGGCCGATGACGGCCGGGCAGTTGACGAACATCCGCGCCGGCCGGCAGGACTGCTACGACCGGTTGGTGTTCGACGTCGTCGGGACGAACGACGGCTACCACGTGCAGTACGTGACCGAGGTGCACCACGAGGGATCGGGGCACCTGGTGCCGTTGCGCGGTGACGGCAAGTTGCAGATCACCGTGCACTCGCCGGCCTACGACCACGACGGCAACCCGACGTACCGGTACGCGAACCCGGCCGAGCTGGTCGACGTCACGGGGTACCAGACGTTCCGGCAGGTCGCGTGGGCCGGGTCGTTCGAGGGGCAGACGACCGTGGGCCTCGGGGTGCGGGCTCGTCTGCCGTTCCGCGTGTTCACGCTGCCCGGTCGGGTCGTGGTGGACGTCGCCCACACCTGGTGACACGTGCCGGGTGACGCGTGCCGGGTGTCGGGTGCCGGTGTCGGGTGCCGGTGACGCGTGCCGGGTGCGAGTGCCGGGTGCGAGTGCCGGGAAGCCCGCCGGGCGGCGGGTGGAGGCGGACGCCGGAAGGGCGGCGCGCGGTGACGTCCGGGTTCCGAGGTCAGGTGTGGGCTGCCACGCGGTAGCCCACACCTCGGATCGTCTCGATGCGGAGGGCGTCGCCGAGCTTGCCGCGCAGGGCGGCGATGTGGGTGTCGAGCGTGCGTGACGGCGCTTCCCAGTGGGCTTGCCAGACCTGGTCGACGATGAGGTCGCGGCTGACCACGGTGCCCGCTCGGCCGACGAGGAGGGCCAGGAGGTCGAACTCCTTGCGGGTGAGGGGCACCGGGTCGCCGTTGATCGTGGCTTCGCGGCTCTCGGGGTCGAGGGTCAGCGGGCCCAGGGTAATGCGGTCCTCGCGTTCGGCGGCGCGGGCCGAGCGGGTGCGGCGGAGCACGGCTTCGATGCGGGCGAGGAGTTCGGCGGTGCCGAACGGTTTCACGACGTAGTCGTCGGCGCCGAGGCGCAGGCCGAGGACGCGTTCGCGTTCCTCGCCGCGGGCGGTGACGGTGATGACGGCGGTGCCGGTGCGGCGGCGGAGTTCGCGCAGCACGTCGAGGCCGTCGCCGTCGGGCAGGCCGAGGTCGAGGAGGACGACGTCCGCGGGCGGCGCGGTGAGCGCCGCCGCGGCCGTGGCCACCCGGTGGACCTCGTAGCCCGCGTGGCGGAGTGCGGTGAGCAGGCCGCGCGCCACCCGGTCGTCATCTTCGACGACGAGGATGCGCATCGCCGACTACTGGCCCGGCTTGTCGCCGGAGCTGGTGCCGGTGCCGGTGGTGCCCGCGCCCGCGTTGGTGTCCGAGGGCTCGGTGTTCGACGTGGTGTCCGACGACTTGGTGTCGGGGACGGTCGCCTGCTCGGGCGTGCTCGCCGCGGGCGAGTCCGGTTCGGTCGCGCCGTCGGTGGAGTCGCCGTCGCCGTCGGGTCGGACGATGACCTCGCGTCCGCCCCGCTTCGCGGCCAGCAGGAAGTAGATCACCGCGCCGGCGAACACGACGACGGACGTGAGCACGTTGATGCGGGTGCCGAAGACCTCGGTGGCCGGGTCGACGCGCATCAGCTCGATCCAGAACCGACCGGCCGTGTAGCCCGCCACGTACAGCGCGAACACCCGGCCGTGGCCCAGCCGGAACTTCCGGTCGGCCCACACGATGAGCAGCGCGACGCCGAGGTTCCAGAGGAGTTCGTAGAGGAACGTCGGGTGCACGATCTCGATCGGCGTGTGGTCGAGCGCCACGCCGCCCAGCTCGTCCTTGAAGCCGGTGGCCGGGTCGACGCGCTCGTAGATCTCCAGGCCCCACGGCAGCGTGGTGGGACCGCCGTACAGCTCCTGGTTGAAGTAGTTGCCGAGGCGGCCGACGGCCTGCGCCACGACGATGCCGGGCGCGAGGGCGTCCGCCATCGCGGGCAGCGGGATGCCCTTGCGGCGGCACGCGATCCACGCGCCGACGCCGCCCAGCGCGATGGCACCCCAGATGCCGAGGCCACCGTTCCAGATGGCCAGTGCGTCGAGCGGGTTGCGGCCCTCGCCGAAGTACTTGTGGTAGTCCGTCGCCACGTGGTAGAGCCGGCCACCGATCAGGCCGAACGGGACAGCGAAGACGGCGATGTCCGTGACCTCGCCCTTCAGCCCGCCACGGGCCACCCAGCGACGCTCACCCCACCAGATCGCCAGGATGATGCCGAGGATGATGCACAGCGCGTACGCGCGGATCGGGATCGGTCCCAGTTGCCACACGCCCTGGTCGGGGCTGGGGATCGTCGCGAGGTAAGTCGTCACCACGGCCACCACCGTAGTGGGTGCGTCCGTCCGTCCCGGAGGGACGGCTCGATGGGACAGCTCGATTGTTACCGGAACCCGCCCGTACGGGGGGATGCCCCGCGCTGCCGGCAGGCGTCGTGCGCCGGACGCCACGGAACCGGGGAGCCGCGAGCCGTCGCCACTGGCGGAGACGTGTGCCGGCAGGTGACGTGTGCGGGCGTCACGGCGACGGGTCCACGCGGGGAGCACTGCCCTTGACGTGCGCGGACGCCGCCAGAGCGGGCGTTCGCCGGCGTCACGGGGACGCGCTGCCGGAGACGTGGGCGGGCACCGCTGCCGAGACGGACGCGGACGGCGTTCGTCGGGGACGTGGGCGGACGTCGGTGGTGCGGCACGGCGGCGAAGTCGTCCTGCGGCGGGGCCCGGCGCGTCGCGGTGGCGTGGTCCGGGCGGCGGCGGGGTTCGCGGGGTGGGCGCGATGACCTCGGGTGGGAGTAGGCCGGAGGTGGTGGGGCGGGTGGTGAGGCGGCGGGTGGGGAGGCCGGGCCCGGGCAGTTCGAGGGCGGTGGCGTCGGCGCGTGGGCGTCCGGGCGCCGCCGGCCGCCGCGGGCGGGCAGCAGCGCGGTCAGGGCGTTGAAGGCGGTGGTCAGGGCGTGGAGGAGGCGGGTGGTCGGGTTCATGGGGCCAAGTGTGGCGACGGCCACCGACAAAACCGGGGGCTCGGCGGAGCCCCCGGTTGTCAGTTCACTCGATCCAGCGACCCCGTGCCTCAGGCCGGGGTGGGGACCTGGCGCACTCCGGCGGCCAGTTCCTCGGTCAACGCGGCCACGGTGTCGTCCTGCACGGCCGACACGAACGCCGAGCCGACGATGACGCCGTCCGCGAACGCCGCCAGCTCGGCCGCCTGCGCGCCGTTGCGGACGCCGAGGCCGACGCCGATGGGCAGGTCGGTGTGCTCGCGCACGCGCTTGACCAGCGCCGGGGCGGCGGACGACACGACGTCGCGGGCGCCGGTCACGCCCATCACGGACGTGGCGTAGAGGAAGCCGCGGGAGGAGCGGGCGGTGAGGTCGATGCGCTCCTCGGTGGACGACGGCGCGACGAGGAAGATGCGGTCGAGGTCGTGGGTCTCGGTGGCCTCGATCCACGCGGCGCCTTCGTCGGGCACGAGGTCGGGCGTGATGACGCCGAGGCCGCCCGCCGCCGCGAGGTCGCGGGCGAAGCGGTCGACGCCGTAGGCCAGCACGGGGTTCCAGTACGTCATGACGACGGCGCGGCCACCGGCTTCGGCGACGGATTCCACCACGCCGAACAGGTCGCGGACGCGGAACCCGCCGCGCAGGGCTTGTTCGGCGGCGCGCTGGATGGTGACGCCGTCCATGACGGGGTCGGAGAACGGCAGGCCGACCTCGACCAGGTCGCACCCGGACGACACCATGGTCCGCAGCACGTCCTTGGAGCCGTCGAGGGTGGGGTAGCCGGCGGGCAGGTAGCCGATGAGGGCGGCCCGCGACTCGGCCCGGCACGCCTCGAACACCGGGGCAAGCTTGCTCATGCGTCCACTCCCAGCCCGAACCACTTGATCGCGGTGTCCATGTCCTTGTCGCCGCGGCCGGACAGGTTCACCAGGATCAACCCCTCCGGGCCGAGCTCGCGGCCGAGCACGAGCGCGCCGGCGAGGGCGTGCGCGGACTCGACGGCGGGGATGATGCCTTCCTCGCGGGAGAGCAGCGCGAACGCTTCCATCGCCTGGGCGTCGGTGACGGGCCGGTACTCGGCGCGGCCGGTGTCCTTGAGGTGGGCGTGCTCGGGGCCGACGCCGGGGTAGTCGAGGCCGGCGGAGATGGAGTGGGCCTCGGCGATCTGGCCGTCCTCGTCCTGGAGCACGTAGGACATGGCGCCGTGGAGCGATCCGGGGGTGCCGGCGGTGAGGGTGGCGCCGTGCCGGGCGGTGTCGATGCCGTCGCCGCCGGGTTCGAGGCCGACGAGCCGCACGGACGGGTCGTCGATGAAGCCGTGGAAGATGCCGATGGCGTTGGAGCCGCCGCCGACGCACGCGGCGACGACGTCGGGCAGGCGGCCCGCCTTGTCGAGGATCTGCTCGCGGGCCTCGATGCCGATGATCCGGTGGAAGTCGCGGACGAGCACCGGGAACGGGTGGGGTCCGGCGGCGGTGCCGAGCAGGTAGTGGGTGTCGTCGACGTTGGCGACCCAGTCGCGCAGCGCCTCGTTGATGGCGTCCTTGAGGGTCCGGGACCCGGTCTTGACCGGGATGACCTGGGCGCCGAGGAGCCGCATGCGGGCGACGTTGAGGGCTTGCCGCTCGGTGTCGACCTCGCCCATGTAGACGACGCAGTCGAGGCCCATGAGGGCGCAGGCGGTGGCGGTGGCGACGCCGTGCTGGCCGGCGCCGGTCTCGGCGATGACGCGCTTCTTGCCCATGCGCTTGGTGAGCAGCGCCTGGCCCAGCACGTTGTTGATCTTGTGCGAGCCGGTGTGGTTGAGGTCTTCGCGCTTCAGGAAGATCCGGGCGCCGCCCGCGTGGGCGGCGAACTTCGGCGCCTCCGTCAGCAGCGACGGGCGGCCCGCGAAGTCGCGCAGCAGCCGGGCGAACTCGTCGAGGAACTCGGGGTCGACCCGGGCCTTCTCATAGAACGCGGCGAGTTCGTCCACGGCGGCGATGAGCGCTTCCGGCATGAACCGGCCGCCCCACGGCCCGAAGTGGCCCCGCTCGTCGGGGTCGTGGGGTGTCGGAGCCAACTGGCCGGGCGACATGCGCTCTCCTTACCGGCTCGGCCGGGGACAGGCGGGATGCGATCCCGCGGTCACCAGCTTGTTCACCGCGACCTTGGGGTCGCCGCTCGTCACCAGGCTCTCGCCGACCAGCACCGCGTCGGCGCCCGCGCCCGCGTACGCCATCAGGTCGCCCGGCCCGGTGACACCGGACTCGGCGATCTTGATGGTGTCGAAGGGCAGTCCGGGGGCGATCCGCCCGAAGACGTCCTTGTCCACTTCGAGGGTGTGCAGGTTGCGGGCGTTGACGCCGATGACGCTCGCACCGGCCTCCAGCGCGCGGTCGGCCTCCTCGGCCGTGTGCACCTCGACCAGCGCCGTCATGCCCAGCGACTCGACCCGGTCCAGCAGCGACACCAGGGCGTTCTGCTCCAGCGCCGCCACGATCAGCAGCACCAGGTCCGCGCCGTGCAGGCGCGCCTCGTGCACCTGGTACGGGCTGACGATGAAGTCCTTGCGCAGCAGGGGAACGCCCACCGCCGCGCGCACCGCGTCGAAGTCCTCCAGCGACCCGCCGAAGCGGCGCTGCTCGGTCAGCACGCTGATCGCCCGCGCGCCGCCCAGCTCGTACTGCACGGCCAGCTCGGCGGGCTCCGGGATGTCGGCCAGCGCGCCCTTGGACGGGCTGCGCCGCTTGACCTCGGCGATGACGCCCACGCCCGGGCTCCGCAGGGCCGACATCACGTCCTGGGGCGGCGGCACCTTCGCCGCCTTCTCCCTGAGCACGTCGAAAGGCAGTGCCGCCTCCCGCACGGCGAGGTCTTCGCGGACGCCCTCGATGATCGACTCCAGCACGGTCATCCGAGCACCTCGCTCGACTCCGTCAGACCTTCCGGTTCAGTCGCAAGCTCCCGCACGTCATGCTCCCCTTCCCGCCACGAGGATGCTAACCCCGGCGGGCACGGCGTCCGGCCACCGGGTAGTCCGGTTCGCGCTGATGGCCAGGGTCCTCGCCAGCCGACGTGCGCAAACGTGCGGTGTCGGCGGGCGGGCGGGCCGCCGGCGCGGTGTCAGTCCCGCTCCGTGGGATCGTCGCCGCGTTCCAGCGCGTTCCACAGGTCGCGTTCGGGGTCGGCGGTCTTCGCGGCCGCGCCGGGCGCCTGGTAGCCGGCACCCAGCCGCGGCATGGCCGAACCGCGCACGACCAGCACCGCACCGGCCGCGACCACCGACACCGCGCCCGCGAACACCAGGCCCAGGCCGGTCGGCGGACCGTCCGTTCCCACTGCTTGGAACGCCGCCGTGGCGCCCGCGAGGAGCACCACGACGCCGAGCACGCGCCGCACCCAGCCGCTCAGCGCCACCACGGCGGCGATCGCGGCCAGGCACAGCAGCGCGAGCGGCGTGAGCGCGGGCAGCACGTCCGCGCCGCTTCGGTCCGCCGAAGCGTCCCAGGTGACGCCGGACGCGCCGCCCAGCGCCGCCGCGCCGAGCAGCAGCAGCGCCACCACGATCCACAGTGGACGGCGGCCGGGTCGCGCGTCAGACACGGGCCGGGTCCACCGCCGGGGCCATGGTCTGGGCGGTCGCGATCGCCGACAGCACCGCGCCCGCCTTGTTCAGGCACTCGTTGTCCTCGGCGACGGGGTCGGAGTCGGCCACGATGCCGCCGCCGGCCTGCACGTACGCCACGCCGTCGCGGACCAGGGCGGTCCGGATGGCGATCGCGGTGTCCGCGTCGCCCGCGAAGTCGAGGTAGCCGACGACGCCGCCGTACAGGCCGCGCCGGGTCGGCTCCAGCTCCTCGATCAGCTCCATCGCGCGCGGCTTGGGCGCGCCGGACAGGGTGCCCGCCGGGAAGCACGCGGCCACGGCGTCGAACGCCGTGCGGCCCTCGGCCAGCTCGCCGCTCACCGTGGACACGATGTGCATGACGTGGCTGTACCGCTCGACCTTGAAGAAGTCGACCACGGTCACCGTGCCGGGCTTGCACACGCGGCCCAGGTCGTTGCGGCCCAGGTCGACCAGCATGAGGTGCTCGGCGCGTTCCTTGTGGTCGGCCAGGAGGTCCTTCTCGAGGAGGGCGTCCTCCTCCTCGTCGACGCCACGCCAGCGGGTGCCCGCGATCGGGTGGGTGGTGGCCTTGCCGTCGCGCACGGTCACCAGCGACTCGGGGCTGCACCCGACGATGTCGAAGTCGTCCAGCCGCAGCAGGTACATGTACGGGCTGGGGTTGGACGTGCGCAGCACGCGGTAGATGTCGAGCGGGTCGGCGGTGGTGCGCATCTCGAACCGCTGCGACAGCACGACCTGGAACGCCTCACCGGCGCGGATGGCCTCCTTGGCCTTCTCCACGACGGCGTAGTGCTCCTGCTGGGTGCGGCGGCGGGTGAACTCGGGCTTGGGCCGGGCGAACACGGCGACGGTGGGCGGCGCGGGGCTCTGGAGGTCCTGCGTCATCGCGTCGAGGCGGGCCACCGCGTCGTCGTACGCGGCGTCCACCCGTTCCGGCGAGTCGTCCCAGTTGATGGCGTTGGCGATGAGCGTGACGGTGCCCTCGTGGTGATCGAGCGCGGCGAGGTCGGTGGCCAGCAGCATGACCAGTTCCGGCACCTGGAGGTCGTCCTCGGCGAGCGACGGCAGCCGTTCGAGCCGGCGGACGGCGTCGTAGCCGATGTAGCCGACCATGCCGCCGGTCAGCGGCGGCAGGCCGGGCAGCGGGTCGGTGCGCAGCACCTCGATGGTCTCCCGCAACGCCACCAGCGGGTCGCCGCCCTCGGGCAGGCCGACGGGGTGCGGTCCCTGCCAGTAGGCCTCGCCGCCGGTCGCGGTCAGCGCGCTGGCGCTGCGCGCGCCCACGAACGACCAGCGCGACCAGGAGCGGCCGTTCTCGGCGGACTCGAACAGGAACGTGCCCGGACGGTCCGCCGCGAGCTTGCGGTACAACCCGACCGGGGTCTCCGCGTCCGCCAACAGCCGCCGCACGACCGGGATGACCCGCCGCTGGGCGGCGAGCTCGCGGAACTCCTCGCGCGTGGGGCTGACCTCGCCCAGACCCACGCCTGCACCGATGACGCTCACCATGGGCGTCATTGTGCAGGTCGGGTCTACCCCGGCACTCCGCCGGGCCGAATTCATCACACGTTGAAAACGTGGCCGGTCTGACACATGATGGCGACGTGAACCCCAGCTCGCAACAGACCGAACCGAAGCGCCGCGGCCGACGGGCCGGTGGCGAGGACACCAAGGCGGCGCTCCTGGCCGCCGCGCGCGAGGTGTTCGTCGAGCGCGGCTACGAGGGCTCGACGGTCCGGTCCATCGCGGCGCGGGCGGGCGTGGACGCGGCGATGGTCAACCACTGGTTCGGCGGCAAGGAGAAGTTGTTCGCGCAGGCCGTGCTGCAGGTGCCGATCGACCCGAACGCGCTGGTCGTGACGCTGCTCGACGGTCCGGACGACGAGATCGGCGAGCGGATCGTGCGCACGTTCCTCGGCGTGTGGGACCCGATCGGGGGCGGCCAGTTCTCCGCGATGGTGCGCAGCGTGACGGCGCACGACCGGGTCGCCGAGGTGCTGCGCGACTTCTTCGTGCGGACGGTGCTGCACCGGATCATCGCGCACCTCGACGTGCCGGACGCCGAGCTCCGGGCGACGCTGCTGGCCAGCCAGATCTTCGGCATGGGCATGATCCGGTACGTGGTCCGGTTCGAGCCGCTCGCGTCGGCGGACGTGGACACGCTGGTGAAGGCGATCGCGCCGAACCTCCAGCGCTACCTCACCGGTGACATCGGCTGACCCGCACGGGCCGCGGGGGAACCGGTCAGCCCGCGCCGAGCAGCACGGTCGAGTCGAAGCACGTCGCGTCGCCCGTGTGGCAGGCCGCGCCGACCTGGTCCACGACCAGCAGCACCGTGTCGCCGTCGCAGTCGAGCCGCACCTCGTGCACGTGCTGCGTGTGCCCGGACGTCTCGCCCTTCACCCACAGCTGCTGCCGGCTGCGCGAGTAGTACGTGGCGCGGCGGGTGGTGAGCGTCCGGTGCAGGGCCTCGTCGTCCATCCACGCCACCATCAGCACCTCCCCCGTGCCGCGCCGCTGGGCCACGGCGCACACCAGCCCGTCGGCGGTGCGCTTCAGCCGGGACGCGATGGACGGGTCGAGCGCGCTGGTCAACGCTGTCCTCCGAGGAAGTGGATGCGGACGGGCCGGGTGTTGAGCAGCACCACGCCGAACACGTGGACCGCGGAGAGGACGGCGGACAGCACGCGCAGCCACACGGGGCCGTCGTTGAGCACGGCGAGCAGGTGGATCAGCGCGACCAGGGCGTACACGATCGCGGCCGCGAGGCGGGCCGGGCGCAGGCCGGCGTAGAGGCCGCCGACCACGACCAGCTCCACCACCGCGACGGTGACCGGGAACCTCATCCAGCCGGAGTCGCCCTCGACCTGCCACTGGATCAGGCCCATGAGCACGAACGCCAGGCCGCCGCCCGCGCCGAGCAGGGTCGCGAGGGTCGCCTCGGGCGGCGCGTTGCGGGCGTTCGGCATCACCGGACCTCCACGCCCGCGTCGCGCAGGGTCCGCTTCACGTCGCCGATGCGCAGCGCGCCGAAGTGGAAGACGCTCGCCGCGAGCACGGCGTCCGCGCCCTCCGCCACGGCGGGCGGGAAGTGATCCAGGACACCGGCGCCGCCGCTGGCGATCAGCGGCACGTCCACGACCTTGCGGGTCAACCGGATCAGCTCCAGGTCGAACCCGACCTTGGTGCCGTCCGCGTCCATCGAGTTCAGCAGGATCTCGCCGACGCCCAGCTCCTGGCCGCGCGCGGCCCACTCGACCGCGTCGATGCCGGTGCCGCGGCGGCCGCCGTGCGTGGTGACCTCGAACCCGGACGGCGTGGGCGGTTCGCCCTCCGGGACGCGCCGGGCGTCCACCGACAGCACGATGCACTGCGCGCCGAACCGGCGGGACAGCTCGCCCAGCAGCTCCGGGCGGGCGATCGCGGCCGTGTTGACGCTGACCTTGTCCGCGCCCGCGCGCAGCAGCTTGTCGACGTCCTCGGCGCTGCGCACCCCACCGCCCACGGTCAGCGGGATGAACACCTGCTCGGCGGTGCGGCGCACCACGTCGAACGTCGTCTCGCGGTCGCCGGACGAGGCGGTCACGTCGAGGAACGTCAACTCGTCGGCGCCCTCGGCGTCGTAGGCCCGCGCCAGCTCGACCGGGTCGCCCGCGTCGACGAGGTTGGTGAAGTTCACGCCCTTCACCACCCGGCCGCGGTCGACGTCGAGGCAGGGGATCACGCGCACCGCTACTGACATGGGTAAAAGCCTACGGGTGCGCTGGTGGGCGACCGACTCGTGGTGCCCGCGCGCACGGCTCGCCCGCACGCGGGCGGGAGGCGGGTGTGACGCGAACCTCCGACTCGCCGGCCGTTGGGGGCGACGTGGCGGCGAAAGTGTGGTTCACTTGTGGAGGTCGCAAGTTTTGTGTTCGTGTCATCCACGCTCGCGAAACGCGTTTGAGCGTGTGATTCCTCAGGGTCAGCGTTTGGACCGGCCTCAGCGGGTGCGTTCGCCCCGTTGGTAGCTGTATGAGGAGTAAAGCATGGCGCAGGGCACCGTGAAGTGGTTCAACTCGGAGAAGGGCTTCGGCTTCATCTCCCCCGAGGATGGCGGCGCGGACGTGTTCGTCCACTACTCGGAGATCCAGAGCGGCGGCTACCGCAGCCTGGAAGAGAACCAGCGCGTGAGCTTCGATGTCGGCCAGGGCGCCAAGGGCCCCCAGGCCACCAACGTGACGGTCATCTGACCTGAGCGTTACCGGCTGAGCCCCGTTCCCCTCGTGGGAGCGGGGCTCTTCCGCATCCCGGGGTCCCTTGGACCTGCGTCGGGGGCCGACGCGGGGCAGTAACGTGTCCGCGGGGTCCACGCGCGACGGTCCTCGGCCGGCAGGTCCACGCACGACGGTCCTCGGGCGGCAGGTCCACGCGCGACGGTCGCGGTGGCGGCGGACTACCGTCGGCGACCATGGACCTCGCAGCCGGCAAGTACCTGTTGTTGACCACCTTCCGCAAGGACGGCACCCCCGTGCCGACACCCGTCTGGGTGGCCGGGGAGGGCGGCACGCTCTACGCGTGGTCCGCGGCCGACGCGGGCAAGGTCAAGCGCATCCGCCGCGGCGGCGACGTCCGGATCGGGCCGTGCGACTTCAGGGGCAACCCCACCGGCGAGCAGGTCCCGGCCACCGCGCGCCTGCTCGACCAGACCGAGAGCGACCGCGTCCGGTCGCTGATCGCGAAGAAGTACGGCGTGGTGGGCAGGCTCACCATGCTCGGCAGTCGCCTCCGCCGGGGCCGCGAGGGCACGGTCGGCATCGAGATCGTGCCGTCAACCCGAAGTTGACCACCCGTCTGGCGTCAACCTAGAGTTGACGGATGGTCAGCGCCCCGGTCCAGCTCACGGACCTCATCGTCGCCGTCGCGTCGGAACACCCGGACGTGCTCGGCAGGCTGGCCGCCGCCGTCGAGCTGAGCGGCCGGCTGGACGAGCTCGGAGATCACCTGATCGGGCACTTCGTGGACGAGGCGCGGCGCGCGGGGGCGAGCTGGACCGACATCGGCGAGAGCCTCGGCGTCACCAAGCAGGCCGCGCAGAAGCGGTTCGTGCCCAAGGAGTCGCCGGACCTGAAGCCGAGGTTCGACCGCTACACCGATCGGGCGCGGCGGGTCGTCGTACTGGCCCGCCACCACGCCCGGTTCAGCGAGCACATCGGCACCGAGCACCTGCTGCTCGGCCTGCTGGACGAGTCGGGCGGCCTCGCCGCGAAGACCATCGCCAGGCTGGAGGCGGCGGAGGGCACCACGCGCCTGGCCGTGCTGATCGACCTCGACGGCACGGTGCGGGAGCGGCCCGACCCGCAGCCGTTCACCACGCACTGCAAGAAGGCGCTGGAACTGGCCGTGCGCGCGTCACTGCGCCACGGTCACACGTTCGTGGGAACCGAGCACCTGCTGCTCGGACTGCTCGCCGAGGAGGAGGGCGCCGCGGCCAGGGCCCTGGCCCGCACGGGCGTGACCAGGGAGGCCGCGGAGGCCCACATCGTCCGGGAGATCGAGGACGCGATCAGGCGCGGACCGCGGCCAGCGCCTCCGGCAGCGTGAACGCGCCCGCGTAGAGCGCCTTGCCCACGATCGCGCCCTCCACGCCGTCGCGCGCCAGCGCCGCCAGCGCCACCAGGTCGTCCACACTGGACACGCCGCCGGAGGCGATCACCGGCGCGTCGGTGCGCGCGCACACCTCGCGCAGCAGGTCCACGTTCGGGCCCTGGAGCGTGCCGTCCTTGCTCACGTCCGTCACGACGTACCGGGAGCAGCCGTCGCGGTCCAGCCGCTCCAGCACGTCCCACAGGTCGCCGCCGTCCTGCGTCCAGCCGCGCGCGGCCAGCCGGTGGCCCTGCTCGGTGATCCGCACGTCGAGGCCGACCGCGACCTTGTCGCCGTGCTCGGCGACGACCTTCGCGCACCACACCGGGTCCTCCAGCGCGGCGGTGCCCAGGTTCACCCTGGCGCAGCCGGTGGCGAGCGCGGCGGCCAGCGACGCGTCGTCGCGGATGCCGCCGGACAGCTCCACCTTGACGTCCAGCTCGCCGACCACGCGGGCCAGCAGCTCGCGGTTGCTGCCGCGGCCGAACGCGGCGTCGAGGTCGACCAGGTGCACCCACTCGGCGCCGTCGCGCTGCCACGCGAGCGCGGCGTCCAGCGGGTCACCGTAGGAGGTCTCGGTTCCGGCCTCGCCTTGCACGAGCCGAACCGCAAGGCCGTCGGCCACGTCGACAGCCGGGAGCAGCGTGAAAGTCACGCGAACAGCCTAGTTGACGCTAGGCGAAGCTCTTCAGCCAGTTCTCCAGCAGGTGCGCGCCCGCGTCGCCGGACTTCTCCGGGTGGAACTGCGTCGCCCACAGCGGGCCGTTCTCGACGGCCGCGACGAACCGGTCGCCGCCGTGCTCGGACCACGTGACCAGCGGCGCGCGGAGGGCGTCGGACTGCTCCAGCTCCCACCTGCGCACGCCGTAGGAGTGCACGAAGTAGAAGCGGGTGTCGGGGTCGAGGCCGGCGAACAGCCCGCTGCCCTCGGGCGCCTGGACCGTGTTCCAGCCCATGTGCGGCACGATCGGGGCCTCCAGCCGCTCCACCGTGCCCGGCCACTCGCCGCAGCCCTCGGTGTCGACGCCGTGCTCGATGCCGTGCGCGAACAGGATCTGCATGCCGACGCAGATGCCGAGCACGGGGCGCCCGCCGGCGAGGCGCCGGCCGATGAGCAGGCCGCCCTTGACCGCGTTGAGGCCCTCCATGCACGCCGCGTACGCGCCGACGCCGGGGACGACCAGGCCGTCGGCGTCGAGCACCGCCCGATGGTCCGACGTCACCTCCACGTCGGCGCCGACGCGTTGGAGCGCGCGCTCGGCGGAGCGGAGGTTGCCTGATCCGTAGTCCAGTACGACGACTCGTGCCACGTCACCAGGCTATGCCAACGGCGAGCCGCCCTGGATGACCGGTACCACCGGCAGCACGGTGTTGATCGGCAGACCGGCCTTGGTCGGCAGGGCGGTCACCCACGTGTCGGCGCGGCCCTCGTCCACCAGCGCCCGGACCTCGGCGACGTCGTCGGGCAGCTCGACGGCCAGGGGGCGGGCGTCGAGCCGCCACCAGCGCAGCAGGCCGACCAGCCGCCGGGCGGGGCCGGTCGACCCGGCGCGGTCACCGTCGGTCCACACCTCGGCGCCGGGGCCCCAGCGCAGCAGCAGGGCCGCCGTGCCGGTGTCGCGGACCTGCTCGGCGAGCCGTGCGGCGGCCGGGAACCCGATCTGCCTGCGCGGCAGCAGCACCGTCCCGGACGGCACCGGGACCAGGGCGGCCGGGCCCGCGGCCGCGCGGTGCAGGTTCAGCTGCAACTCGGCGGTCGGCGCGGGTGTCCAGATCAGGGTTCTCGGCACGCTCACAGGCAGAGATCATGCCGCAGCCGCCGGGTGGCCGAACATCCGACGCACGGCCGCGGTGATGCCGAGCACGTCGAGGTCGTGCGCGGAATCGTGGTCCTCGGCGGTGCCGTAGGCGCGGAGCTCGAAGTCGCGCCGCACACCGAGAGACCGCAGCCGGTGCGGCACGTCGGCCAGCGCCTCGGCGGCGAGGTGCGTGGACGTGCCCTCCAGGTAGGGCTCGACCAGCAGCACGTCGGCGTGGTCGGCCCGGTCCACCGCCGCCTGGAGGCCCGCCGCGTCGAACGGCCGGACGGTGGTCGCGTAGAGCACGGTCACGTCCGCGTCCCGGGTGGCCTCCAGCACCTTGTCCAGCATCGGCCCGACGGCCACCACGACGCCCCGCCGGCCGCGCCGCACCTCGGTGAACCCCTCGACCACCGGGTGCGGCGACTCGTTCTCCCGCAGGGACAGGCGAATGTAGATCCGGTCGTCGCGCTCCAGAGCGTCGCGGACGATCGGCCCGACCTCGTCCGGGTGGCCGGGGACCCGGACCGTCCAGCCGGGGAGGGTGTCGAACAGCGTCACGTCGCCGGGAGCCTGGTGCGTGCGGCCCCACACGGGGTCGTCGTAGGAGCCGCCGATGCTGACGAGCACGCCGCCGACGTCCTGGTGGCCGAAGTCCAGCTTGATCTGCTCGAACGGCCGTTCGACCAGGAACGGCGCGTAGGTGTGCACGACCGGCCGCATCCCGGTCAACGCGAGGCCGCTGCCCACGCCCACCAACGCCTGTTCGCGGATGCCCACGTTGATCAGGCGTTCTTGCGGGGTGAACACGTCCCGCGAGATCTCGGCGATCACGACCGCGACCCGCGGGTCGTGCCGCATCACGTCCTCCACGGTGTCCACGAACACCTGTCGCATCGACATCACCACTCCCCCTTCCGGATCTTCGCCACCACGGCCAGCGGGCGGCCGGTGTGGTCCTGCGTGAACGCCGCGTGCAAGGCGTCGTGGTCACAACCGTCCACTGTGGACGCCCGCCAGCCCTCGACCTCGAACCGCTTCGCCACCCCACCGGGCCAGCCGTGCGTGCCGGACTCGTTGTCCACCACCACCGTGACGAGGCGGTCCAGGCCGAGCCGTCCGGCCAGCGCGATCGCCTCGTGGTTGCTGCCCTCGTCCAGCTCCGCGTCCCCGACCAGCACGAACGTCCGCGCGGTGCGACCTTGGAGACGCAGCCCGAGGGCGGTGCCGACGGCGATCGGCAGACCGTGCCCCAGCGAGCCGCTGCTGATCTCCACGCCCTTGACGAGGACGCGGTCGGGGTGCTGCCCGAGCGGGGAGTCCCACGCGGTCCAGTTGTCCAATGTGGACGGATCGAGGTAGCCCTTCGCGGCCAGCACGGCGTAGTACGCCATCGGCCCGTGCCCCTTGGACAGCAGGAACCGGTCGCGGTCCGGGTCGTCCACCCGGTCCGGTGACACGTCCAGCACCCGGTCGTAGAGCACCCACAGCACGTCGAGCGTGGACGCCGCGGCCCACTCGTGCTTCTCGTCCCCCGTCATCCGCCGGAACAACGCGGGGATGTCCGCGAGTCCCAGCCCTCCCTTGACTGCCATGAACCCACTCAACAACCTCGACCTATGTGGAGGTCAACCCATAGGATGCGCACGTGAGCAAGTTGCCCGAGATGTTGACCATCGGTCAGGTGGCCGAGCGCAGCGGTGTGCCGCACACCGCGCTGAGGTTCTACGAGGAACGGGGGCTGATCGCGTCGGAGCGGACGGCGGGCAACCAGCGCCGGTACCCCCGGCACGTGCTGCGCCGGCTGGCGTTCATCCGCACCGCGCAGCGGGTCGGCCTGTCGCTGGAGGACGTGCACGCCGCGCTGGCCACGCTGCCCGACAACCGCACGCCCACCAAGTCGGACTGGAGCAGGCTGTCCGCGTCCTGGCAGGTCGAGCTGGACGCCCGGATCGACGCGCTGCGCCGGCTGCGGGACCGGCTGACGTCGTGCATCGGGTGTGGCTGCCTGTCGCTGCGGAGCTGCTTCCTGCACAACTTCGACGACGAGCAGGCCGCCGACGGTCCCGGCGCGCCGAAGCTCAAGCCCGCCGTCGAGGGCGGCACGTGAAGCCGCACGGGAAGTGTCGCGGAAGTTGGCGCGGGACGTGGCGCGGGACGTGGCGCGGGACGTGGCGCGGGAAACCCGCTTGCGCCCCCGTGCTGCACTGGGAGCCGTGCAAGAGAAGGACATGATCCGCTTGTCGAAGCGGATGTCTAAACACCTCCGCCACGCGCCGGGGGAGGTCGGGCTGACCCTCGACCCGGCGGGGTGGGTGGAGCTGGACGAGTTCGCCCGCGCCCTGCGGGTGACGACGGACCAGGTGCTGGAGGTCGTCGCGGCCAACGACAAGCAGCGGTTCGCCGTCGTGGACGGGCGCATCCGGGCCAGCCAGGGCCACACCGTGGACGTCGCGCTGGACCTGCCGGTCGCCGAGCCGCCGCCGGTGCTGTTCCACGGGACCGTGGCCCGGTTCCTGCCGGACATCCTGCGGGACGGGCTGCGGCCCATGCGGCGGCACGACGTGCACCTGTCCGCGACCGTCGAGACGGCCGTCCGCGTGGGGGCGCGCCGGGGGAAGCCGGTGGTGCTGGAGGTCGACGCCGCGGCGATGTCCGCCGCCGGCCACGAGTTCCGGCTCAGCGCGAACGGCGTGTGGCTGACCGCCGCCGTGCCGCCTAACCACCTGCGAGAACACGCCGGGTGAGCCAGTCGAGGCCCGCCACGACCTCGTCCGGCCCGAGTCCTCGCACGTGCCGCTGGTACTGGTAGACCTCCGGGGCCAGGGGCGCCATCAGGGCGTCCACGACGGCCGCCGGCGCGCCGTCCACCAGCGACGCCACGTGCCGTCTCCAGAAGCCGTAGGCGCCGGCCCGGAACCGCGCCCGGCCCGTGTCCGCGCCCAGCACCAGGTGCAGGTGCCGTTCCAGCAGGCCGACCATCGTCCGGTAGAACGCCGCCAGCCGCTCGTCCGGCGGCGCCCCCGGACCCAGCGGCGGCGGACCGCTGAGGATGCGCTCCTGGATCTCGTACTCGTGCTCGTCCAGCAGGGCCTGCGCGATCGACGTCGTGTCCGGGTAGCGCCGGTAGAGCGTCGCGCGGCCCACCCCGGCGGCGCGGGCGATGTCCTCCATCGTCACGCCCACCGCCCCGCCCGCGGCCGCGAACACCTCTTCGGCGGCGGCGAGCACGCGGGCCCGGTTGCGGGCGGCGTCGGCCCGTTCCCGGGGACGACCGGCGGCGATGGTGGCCTCACCCGGTGACGACATGTGACCAACCATACGCAGACAGCCAAGCCCGCCGGTCCCGAACGGCTCAGGTCGTGTCCGTTCGGGTGGCGGGCGGGCCGGCTCAGAGGAGCCAGGCGACGGCGGCGGCCACGGCGGCCAGGGTGAGCACGATCAGGACCACCGCCAGACCGCGCGCGGTCTTCCACGTGCTGTAGACGCCGCCGCCGAGGAAACCGGCCAGCGCGAGCAGGCCGATGACCACGTACTCCTTCGGCATCAGAGGACGCCCTTGGTGGAGGGCACGCCCCCCACGCGCGGGTCGGGCTCGACGGCCGCGCGCAACGCCCGCGCGACCGCCTTGAACTCGGCCTCGGTGATGTGGTGCGGGTCGCGCCCGTACTCGACCCGCACGTGCAGCGCGATGCCCGCGTGGAACGCGAGCGAGTCGAACACGTGCCGGTTCAGCACGAACGGGTAGTTCCCGCCGATGGTGAAGGCGTTGAACTGCTCCGGCTCTCCCACGTGCACGCAGTAGGGCCGCCCGGACACGTCCACCGCCGCGTGCGCCAGCGTCTCGTCCATCGGGATCCACGCGTCGCCGAACCGGCGGATGCCCGCCTTGTCGCCCAACGCCTCCCGCAGCGCCTGGCCGAGCACGATCGCGACGTCCTCCACGGTGTGGTGGGCGTCGATCTCCACGTCACCCGTGGCGCGCACGACCAGGTCGAACGACCCGTGCACGCCCAGCGCGGTGAGCATGTGGTCGTAGAACGGCACACCCGTGCCGATCTCGACCTTGCCGGTGCCGTCGAGGTCGATCTCGACGTACACCGACGATTCCCTGGTGGTGCGCTCCACCTTGCCGACCCGGCTCACCGGTCAACCTCCTTGCTCGCCGCGAGGAACGCGTCGTTCTCCTCCGGAGTACCGACCGTCACCCGCAGATGTCCGGCGATGCCGACGTCCCTGATCAGCACACCGCGTTCCAGGTAGGACCGCCACGTGGCGCGCGCGTCCTCGAACCAGCCGAACAGCACGAAGTTCGCGTCGCTCGGCACGACGGAGAAGCCCAGGCCCGCGAGCGAGTCGGCCACCCGGTCGCGTTCGGCGGCCAGCCTGGCCACCGAGCCGAGCGTCTCGGACGCGTGCCGCAGCGACGCCCGCGCCGCGGCCTGGGTCAGCGCCGACAGGTGGTACGGCAGCCGCACCAGCTGCAGCGCGTCGACCACGGCGGGCGCGGCGGCGAGGTAGCCGAGCCGGCCGCCCGCGAACGCGAACGCCTTGCTCATGGTCCGGCTGACGATCAGCTTGTCCGGGTGCTCGTCCAGCAGCACGACCGCGCTCTCCCGCGAGGAGAACTCCGCGTACGCCTCGTCCACCACGACGATGCCCGGCGCGGCCTCGATCAGCACGCGCAGGTCGGCCACCGGCAGGCTCTGCCCGGTCGGGTTGTTCGGGCTGGTCACGAACGTCACGTGGGGCGCGCGTGCGGCGATGGTCTCCGCCGCGCGGGCCACGTCCAGCGAGAAGTCGGCGCGGCGGGGCGTCGGCGCCCACTCGGTGCGGGTGCCGGCGGCGATGATCGGGTGCATGGAGTACGACGGCTCGAAGCCCAGCGCGACCCGGCCCGGTCCGCCGAACGCCTGGAGGATCTGCTGGAGCACCTCGTTCGACCCGTTGGCCGCCCACAGGTTCGCCGAGGTCAGCGGCACGCCGGTGGCGGACGCCAGGTAGGCGGCCAGGTCCTCGCGCAGCGCCACCGCGTCCCGGTCCGGGTAGCGGTGCAGCTCGCCCGCGATGGCGGCCACCTCGCGCACCACGTCCTCGACCAGGGCCGGGGTGGGCGGGTACGGGTTCTCGTTGGTGTTCAGCCGCACGGGCACGTCGAGCTGCGGCGCGCCGTACGGGGTGCGCCCGCGCAGGTCCTCGCGCAGCGGGAGGTCGCCCAGCTCCACGCGCGCGCCGACCGCGCCACCGGGGCGGGTGGTGTCGGAGGGGGTCATCCGCCGAACCTCGCCGTCACGGCCTCGCCGTGCGCGGGCAGGTCCTCGGCGTTCGCCAGCGCCACGACGTGCGGCGCGACGTCGCGCAACGCGTCCTCGCTGTAGTCGATGACGTGGATGCCGCGCAGGAACGTCTGCACCGACAGCCCGGACGAGTGCCGCGCGCAGCCGGCCGTGGGCAGCACGTGGTTGGAGCCCGCGCAGTAGTCGCCGAGCGACACCGGCGAGTGCGGGCCGACGAAGATCGCGCCGGCGGCGCGCACGCGGGCGGCGACCTCGCGGGCCGACGCGGTCTGGATCTCCAGGTGCTCGGCGGCGTACACGTCCACCACCCGCAGCCCGTCGTCCACGTTGGACACGAGCACGGTGCCGGACTGCCTGCCCCGCAACGCCGTCCGCACCCGGTCGCTGTGCTTGGTCGCGTTAACCCGGCGGTCCAGCTCCGCGTCGACGGCGTCGGCCAGCTCCTCGGACGTGGTGACCAGGACGCTCGCGGCGAGCGTGTCGTGCTCGGCCTGGCTGATCAGGTCGGCGGCCACGTGCGCCGGGTCGGCGGTCTCGTCGGCGAGGATCGCGATCTCCGTCGGGCCGGCCTCGGAGTCGATGCCGATGAGGCCGCGCAGGAGGCGCTTGGCCGCGGTCAGGTAGATGTTGCCGGGACCGGTCACCAGGTCGACCGGGCCGAGCTGGGCGCCGTCGGTGTCCGTGCCGCCGTACGCGAGCAGGGCGACCGCGAGCGCGCCGCCGACGGCCCACACCTCGGTCACGCCGAGCAGGGCGGCGGCGGCCAGGATCGCCGGGTGCGGCAGGCCGTCGAACTCGGCCTGCGGCGGCGAGCACACCACCAGCGAATCGACGCCCGCGATCTGGGCCGGCACGACGTTCATGACCACGCTGGACGGGTAGACGGCGAGGCCGCCGGGCGCGTACAGGCCGACGCGGGACACCGGCACCCAGCGCTCGGTGACCGTGCCGCCGGGCACGACCTGGGTGGTCGTGTCGACCCGGCGCTGGTCGGCGTGCACCTTGCGGGCGCGGGCGATGGACTCCTCCAGCGCGGCGCGGACGGCCGGGTCCAGCTCGGACAGCGCGCGCTCCAGCTCGGACGCGGGCACGCGGATGGAGGCGGGCCGGACCTTGTCGAACTTCTCGCCGTGCTCCAGGACGGCCTCGACGCCGCGGTGGCGCACGTCCTCCACCAGGGGGCGGACCTGATGCAGCACCGCGTCCACGTCGACCTCGGCGCGCGGCAGCGCGGCACGCAGTTCGGCGGGTGACGGGACACGACCTCGCAGGTCGATGCGGCTGAGCATGCCTCCAAGGGTAAGCGGTCGCGAATTCCGTCAACTGTCAGCCCGGGCCCCGGCGGGGAACCCGACAAACGGGGGCTACCTCGATGCGTGACCGGCGGGCCACGCTGCGTGGGCACCTCTTCGGGGTGCGGCACTTCTCCGTCGCAATCCCTGCTGATGATGGAGGCTTGATGTTCACCAAGCGGCGCGGCCTCTTGGCCGCCGCGCTGGTCGCGAGCGTGACCCTGGTGCTCCCCGTGCACCCCGGGTCGGCTCAGCCGTCGACCGCGCAGAGCCCCGGGCGGGCCCTCTTCGAGGTCACCGCCACCACCCCCGAGGCCCGGACCGCGGTGGCCCGGACCGGGGTCGACGTGCTCGGCCAGGACGGCGACACGCTCACCGTGATCGCGGAAGCCCGCCAGCAGCGGGCGCTGCGCGCCACCGGCCTGCCCGTGCGGCACGCGGGCGACGCGGACGCCGAGCTGGCGGCCCTGGGCAAGGCGGACTTCGCCGACCCCGAGGTCGGAGCGCAGGACTTCCCGTCCGGCTACACCGGCTACCACAACTACGCGGAGATGGTCGCGGAGCTGAACCAGACGGTCAGCGACCACCCGAACCTCGTCACGCTGCGCAGCATCGGCAAGTCGTACCAGAACCGCGACCTGTGGATGATCAAGATCAGCGACAACCCGGCGGTCGACGAGGCCGAGCCCGAGGTGCTGTTCACCTGCAACCAGCACGCGCGGGAACACCTGACCGTGGAGATGTGCCTGCACATCATCAAGCGGTACACCGACAACTACGCGTCGAACTCGGCCGTCAAGGGCGCGGTCGACAGCCGGGAGATCTGGGTCATCCCCAGCGTCAACCCGGACGGCGCCGAGTACGACATCGCCACCGGCTCGTTCCGCGCGTGGCGGAAGAACCGGCAGCCGAACGCCACCGCGGTCGGCACCGACCCGAACCGCAACTGGGGCTACCAGTGGGGCTGCTGCGGCGGCTCCAGCGGCACGGGGTCGAGCGACACCTACCGCGGCCCGTCCGCGTTCTCCGCGCCGGAGACCGCCCGGATCCGCGACTTCGTCAACGGCCGCGTGGTCGGCGGTGTGCAGCAGATCAAGACGCACATCGACTGGCACACGTACTCGGAGCTGATCCTGTGGCCGTACGGCTACACGTACGCCGACACGGCCGCGGGCCTGGACGCCACCCAGGCGAACGTGTTCCAGACGATGGGCAGGCGAATGGCGTCGCTGAACGGCTACACGCCGCAGCAGGCCAGCGACCTGTACATCACGGACGGCAGCGTCGACGACTGGATGTGGGCCGCCCACAAGATCTGGAGCTACACGTTCGAGATGTACCCCAAGTCGGCGAGCGGCACCAGCGGCTTCTACCCGCGTGACACGGTGATCGCCGCGCAGACGTCGCGCAACGACACCGCGGTCCAGCTGTTCCTGGACTACTCGGACTGCGTGCCGCGCATCACCGGGCGGACCTGCTGACGGCCGCCACGGCCTCGACCGCCTGATCCACCTGCGCGGGCTCGACGAAGTAATGCGGTGACGCCCTCACCACCTCGTCGAGCCCGCGCCGGGTCATGTCCAGCAGCGCGGACGACGCGCCGCTCACGGTCACCGTGACGCCCGCGGCGGCCAGCCGGTCCCGCACGTCGGCCGGCGCGACCCCGTCCACGGTGAACGTGACCAGGCCCGCCTTGCGGAGGCCGGGGTCGCGCACCGTCACGCCGGGCAGCGCGTCGAGCCCGTCGCGCAGCCGCCCGGCCCGCTCGCCGACCTCGCGCTCGATCACGTCGATGCCCCTGGCCAGGGCGTACCGGGCGGCCGCGATGAGCCCCAGCCGGGCGGCGACGTTCGTCTCCCAGATCTCGTGCACGCGCGCGTCGTCGCGCAGCCGGATCTCGTCCGGCGCGACCCACTCGGCGCTGTGCAGGTCGATCAGCCGCGGCCGCATCCGCTCGGCCGCCGGGCGGCGCACCACGAGCACACCGGTGCCGCGCGGGCCGCGCAGCCACTTGCGGCCGGCGCCCGCGATCAGGTCGACGCCCAGCTCGTCCGCCCGCACGGGCATCTGCCCGATCGACTGGCACGCGTCCAGCAGCACCAGCGCGCCCACCTCGTGCGCCGCGGCGGCGACCTCGCGCGCCGGGTTCACCAGCCCGCTGTTCGTCGGCACGTGCACCAGCGACACGAGCTTCACCCGCTCGTCCAGCAGGTCCTTCAGCGCGTCGACGTCGATCTGCCCGAACTCGTCCGACGGCACCGCCTCGGCCGTGGCGCCGACCTCGCGGGCGCGGCGCAGGATCGGGATCGCCGTGCCCGCGTA
Source organism: Saccharothrix hoggarensis (assembly GCF_042678885.1). Classification (GTDB taxonomy): domain Bacteria; phylum Actinomycetota; class Actinomycetes; order Mycobacteriales; family Pseudonocardiaceae; genus Actinosynnema; species Actinosynnema hoggarensis. The sequence goes on along the minus strand of NZ_JBHTLK010000036.1, from coordinate 4,075 downwards.
CTCGGCCTCGCTGAACAGCACCCGGTCGCCGGCGGCCAGCGGCACGGCGTCGAACGCGGTCAGCCACGCGCGGGTGGAGCTGTCGGTGAACGCGACCTCGTCCGGCGACGCGCCCAGCAGCTCGGCGAACACCCCGTACCCGGCCTCCAGGTCGTCCTCCCGCTCCTGCGCGGCGACGTACCCGCCGACCTCCGCCTCGCGCCGGAGGTGGCCGACCACCTCGTCCAGCACCTCCGGCGGCGGCAGCGAGGAACCCGCCGAGTCGAGGAAGATGCGGTCGTTCATGGAGCCCCCTGGTGTCCGGGCCGGTCCGGCGTTTCCGAGTCGGCCGCGTCCCCTTTCGTGTACACCATGTCCGGGGGACACGGCGAGAGCGGGTCGAGGCGATGACCGAGGACGACGCCGGGCGGCGGCCGGGCGAGAACAAGCTCGACGCGCGGACCGTCGGCACGGCGATCATGGCGGGCCAGGTCGAGAACGTGCACGTCAACCCGGCCCGGCACGCCTACCTGTGGGCGTTGCTGGGCGCGGCGCTCGTGCTCCTCGGCGGCGTCACGTGGTGGGCGCTGCGCGATCCGGGCGTCGAGCGCGCGGCCGACGGCGCGCCGGCCGTCACGGACGCGGCGCGGACCACGACCGGCGAGGCGCCGACCACCGCCCCGGCCGAGCCGACCACCGCCTCCGTGCCGGCGGTCCAGCCGACGACCACGACGTCACGGCGTCCTTGGGCGACCGCGCCGCCGACCCTCCCGTCGCCGGCTCCCTTCCCCGTCCCCGGCCCGGCTCCCGTCGAGGTGTGGTGGGAGGGCTCGGTGACCGTGAAGGGCGACGGCGGGCCGCGCGGCGGCTACTTCTTCGACCACCCGGAGCCACGGGAAGGCTTCACCGTCGGGGACCTGGCGTTCGGCGACGCCACGTCGGTCATGGGCGACGAGGTCGCCAGGTGGACGTCCGCGGAGCCGCCGGAGCGGGCGGCGTGCGTCCGGCTCCAGGCCGGCACGACCTCCACCCGCGCGTCCGCCAAGGCCGGCACGACGTTCTGCTTCCGCACGCGCGGCGGCCGGGTCGGCTACGCGACGGTCACCGGCACGTCCCCGGCCGACCCGCTCGACCCGTCGATCTCGCTGCGGGTCCTCGTCTGGGACCTCCAGCGCTGACCCTCCGGGGCTCGGGGCCTACCGGGGCGTCCACTTCTCCAGGTTCCACCACGGGCCCCACGACAGCGCGCCGTGCGAGTGCGGGTCCACGACCTCCTCGTAGCCGTTCCAGTTCTCCCGCACCACGTACGTGTGCTGCACGGTGGCCAGCACCACCATGCCCGGAGCGGCCGCGTACGCCCGCTGGAACTGCTTGTAGGCCGCCGCGCGCTGCGCCGGGTCCAGCAGCGACCGCGCGGTGTCGAGGGCCGCGTCGACCTGCGGGTTCGAGTAGCCCCACGGGTTGCCGGTGTGCAGCGGCCGGTAGGTCATCAGGTCCGGGTCGAACGGGGTGCCGCCGCCGTGCAGCAGGGCGTCCACGCCGAGCCGGGGCGTGACCGCCTCCCAGCTCAGGCCCGCCAGCTGCACGTCGACGCCGACCGCCTTGGCGTCCGCGGCGAACGCGGTGGCCAGGTCGGCGCGCACCACGTCGCCGATCGGGTACATCAGGGTGAACCGGGCCGCCACGCCGTCGCGCACCCGCACGCCGTCCGTGCCGCGCACCCAGCCCGCCTGGTCGAGCAGCTGCTCGGCCCGCGGCTTCTCGTAGTCGAAGCCCGCGCCGGTGTCCACGAACTCGGGCAGCGTGTCCGGCACCGGCGTGCTCGCCGGCGTGCCCTTGCCGCCCAGCAGGCTGTCGACCATGCCCTTGCGGTTGACCGCGTGGTTCAACGCGGCGCGGATCGCCGGGTCACCGGTCACCGGACCGGTCGGCAGGGTCACCGCGCGCAGGTCGGCGCTGCGGTGCGTGATGACGCGCAGGCCGTTGGCCGAGCCGAACGACGCGGCCAGCCGGGGCGGCAGGACGGCGCCGTCGAACTCGCCCGCCTGCATCCGCTGGGCGCGCGTGTTGTCGTCGGGCACGAACACCACGGTCACCTTGCGGATCTTCGGCTCGCCGCCGAAGTAGGCGGTGTTCGCCTCCAGCACCATCCGGTCGCCCTTGTGCCACTCCACGAGCTTGTAGGGGCCGGTGCCGACCGGCTTCACGTCCCGCAGCGGGACGCCGAACGACTCGCTGGGCAGGATGCCGAGCACCAGCACGTGCGGGAACGCCGCCCACGGCTTCGCGAGCGCGAACCTGACCGTGCGCGCGTCCAGCTGCTCCACGCCGGTCAGCTCCGCGTACGCGTCGCGTTCCGCGGCGCCGGACGCCGGGTCGAGCAGCGCCCGGTACGTGGCCACCACGTCCTCCGGGCCGAACGCCGTGCCGTCGGTGAACCGGACGTCGTCGCGCAGCTCCACGGTCCAGCTGAGCCCGTCGGCGGCGGGTTCCGGCGCGTCGGCCGCCAGCCGGGGCCGCACGCTGCCGTCCGCCCGGTGCTCCACCAGGCCGTCGTAGAGCTTGGACACGCCGTCGCGGCCGTAGCCGAGCAGCGGGTTCAGCGTGGTGGGCTCGACCGGGTCGGCGAGCACGAGCGCGCTGCCGTCCGCAGTCCCCTCGGCGCTCGGTGTCGTGGTGCCGGTGCACCCCGCGGCGGCGAGGAGGGCCACGACGACGAGCGGGGGCAGGAGGGAGCGCACGAGTCCCGACACTACCTAGAGTGGGTGACATGCGTGTCGCCCTGTGCCAGATCGCCTCGTCCACCGACCCGGCGGCGAACCTCGACGCGGTGCGGGCGGGGACGGCGCGGGCCGCGGCGGGCGGTGCGCGCGTGGTCGTGTTCCCCGAGGCGACGATGTGCCGGTTCGGCGTGCCCCTCGGGCCGGTGGCGGAGCCGCTGGACGGGCCGTGGGCGGGCGCGGTGCGCGCCATCGCCGACGAGCACGGCGTCGTCGTCGTGGCGGGCATGTTCACGCCGGCGCCGGACGGCCGGGTCGCGAACACCCTGCTGGTCACCGGCGGCGGCCGGCACGTCGGCTACGACAAGATCCACCTGTTCGACGCGTTCGGCTTCACCGAGTCCCGCACGGTCGCGCCCGGCGCCGAGCCCGTGGCGGTCGAGGTCGACGGCGTCACGCTCGGCCTGGCCACGTGCTACGACGTGCGGTTCCCGGAGCTGTTCCGGGCGTTGGCCGACCGGGGCGCGACGGCGGTCGTGCTGTGCGCGTCGTGGGGCGCGGGACCGGGCAAGCGGGAGCAGTGGGAGCTGCTGGTGCGGGCCAGGGCGCTGGACTGCACGTCGTGGGTGCTGGCCTGCGGCCAGGCCGACCCCGGCGTCAACCACGGCGGCGCGCCGACCGGGATCGGGTTCAGCGCGGTCGTGTCGCCGCTGGGCGAGGTGGTCGAGCGGCTGGCGGGCGAGCCGGGGGCCATCCTGGCCGACATCGACACGGACAGTGTCGCGGCGGCGCGCCGGACGCTCCCCGTTCTGGCCAACCGTCGACTCTGAGTTTCTTTCAGGGGACGCGATTTCACACGTCCGGGTGGCAGCCGAATAGGTGGCCCTTGGAGCCGGGAAACCCTCTTTCGCACGTACGCACAACCACTCGTGAAAGGGGCCACGGCCATGATCAACCAGGCCGAAGTGGACCGCCTGTACGACTGCGAAGTGATCGACGAGCACGGTGAGCGGATCGGCTCGGTGAAACAGGTCTGGCTCGACGACCGCGACGGCCGGCCGCTGTGGGCCTCGGTGCACACCGGCCTGTTCGGTCTCAAGGAGTCGTTCGTGCCGATCCAGGACGCCACGCTGGGTGACGGCGTGATCACCGTGCCGGTGGACAAGCAGCAGGTGAAGGACGCACCCCGGCTCGACGTGTCCGACCAGCACATGTCCGACCGGCAGCAGGAAGAGCTGTACGAGTACTACGGGATGATCCCGTCCCACCGCAGCGGCGACCACGACCGCCTGCCGGGCGGCCGCGTCCGCGGCGACACGAACACGCCGATGCCCGGCGCGGGCCAGACGCGCGGCGGCACGGCGGCGGGCGCGGGC
>NZ_JBHTLK010000035.1:0-40453 GCF_042678885.1 Saccharothrix hoggarensis | reverse complement strand
CACGGGCGCGCCGCCGCGCTTGCGCCGCACCGTGCCCAGGTTGGCGCGGACGTCGTCGGCGCCGGCGTCCAGCCGCAGCGCGGTGCGGTAGGCGCGTTCGGCGGTGCCCCAGTCCCGCAGCCGCAGGGCGGCGTCACCCAGCACTTGGAACGCACGGGCCTCGGACGGCGCCAGGTGGGCGGCCCGCCGGGCGACGTCCACGGCCTCGTGGAGCCCCTTCGGGTCCTCCGCCAGCACCTCGGCGAGCACGACCTGGCACCGCCAGTCGTCCGGTTTGCGGCGCACGCACTCCCGCGCCGCCACGACGGCTTCGGCGTGCCGGCCGAGTTCGCTCAACGCCAGCGCGGTGAGCCGTTGCGCCCACACGGTGTCGCCGTTGAGGACGAGGGCGCGCTTCGCCGCGTCCAGCGCCGGGTCGGGCTCGCCGGCGTCGAGGTGCGCGGCGGCCAGCCGGCACCACGCCTCGCCGTGCAGGGGGTTCGCGACCAGGACGGGCCGGAGCAGGTCGATCGCCTTGCGGGGCAGGCCGCGGGCGGTCAACTCGGCCGCCCGCACGACGGCCGCGGCGATCGACTCGGACATCGCACCTCCCGACTTCGCGGACCAGTGTGTCAGTCCGGTGCAGCCACCCCCATCGGGTGAAGGGAGGACGCGGCGCCGGTCGACCGCCCGCACTTCCCGGTGAAGATGCTCCGAGCTGGGACTATGTCGCGGGTAGGGTCGACGGCATGGACGTCGCCGCCGATGCCGGTCGTGCGGGCCTCAACTGGCTGCTGCACCGCGCGGCGCAGAAGTTGGGCGCGGTCGCGCAGGAGGCGGCGGCACGGCACGGCATCACCACGCGCGGGCAGGTCGTGCTGACCGCGTTGGCCGGCGAGGAGTCCCGCCGCACCCAGCTCGCGCTCGGCCAGGCCCTCGGCCTCGACAAGACGACGTTGACCGCCGAGCTGGACCGGCTGGAACGCGCGGGCCTGGTCGTGCGGCGGCCGGACCCGGGCGACCGGCGCGTGCGGGTGCCCGTGATCACCGATCCGGGGCGGGCGGTGCAGGCGGACGTCGAGCGGCTGCACCTCGCGGTGGAGCGGGACTTCACGGCCGGGCTGGAACCGCGCGAGGCCGACGTGTTGCGGGAGCTGCTGGAGCGGCTGATCGCGTCCGACCACCGGGCCGACACCGGGTCGTGCCTGTGACGCACCCCGTCGACTGAATTCACCACCCAATCACCGACGCCCGCGTCATCGGCGGCGGCCGACCCCGATCCGATTATTACGATCTGTTGCCACTCTGCCCTTTTTCACGCTTCCAGGTGACTGGATGAGGTCCCCATGCGACGCTAGCGACAGCTCGGCACGGTCGCCCGACGGGAATTCCCCGTCATGGCACCAACCCGCGTGCGTCTCTTCCCCGCGAGCGCCCGGTTTGGTCCGAGCACCCCGTGTCGACACAGCTGGAGGTTGGGGGCCGTGGGTACAGGCAAGGAGTGGCAGATTTCCTGCCGCGACATCGCATCCCGTCGCCGGGACATGACCGTCTTCGTCAGCCAGGGCCACGTCGTGGTCACCGTGCCGCCGGGCGAGGCGGCCGTGCTGACGCCGTTGGAGGTGGGCCGCCTGCGCGCGGCCCTGCGCGACGCGGTGGTGAACGCGTCCGGCACCCCGGAGAACTGACCCCCATTTCGCCCGCCCTCTTCCTACTCGCGGGTAGGTAGTGCCAGTATCGGGCTGTGAGCACCTACGCCTCCAGCTCGGGAGCCCTGATCACCCCATCGAGGTCCGTCGCCCGCCCGGCGTGCGCGCCGGCCGCGTCCAGCCGGGTGACGGCCGGTGCGAGCGGCGCCGCCTCCGGGTTCGCGCGGGTGGTCCGGTGAACCGGGTCGTGGGCGCGCTGCGCGCCTTGGCGACCTTGGTGCGCGCCGGTGTCGTGCGGCCGATGCGCCCCGACCGGCTGCTCGGCGTCGTGGACGCCTTCCTGCGGTGGGGCGTCACGGTGGCATTCGGGTTCGCGACCGGCGCCGCCCGGCACCCCGACCGGCCCGCGATCGTCGACGACGCCGGGACGCTCACCTACGCCGAGGTCGACGAGCGGACCACCCGGTTGGCGCACGGCCTGCACGACCTGGGCGTGCGGGCCGGTTCGAAGGTGGCCGTGCTGTGCCGCAACCACCGCGGTTTCGTGGAGACCGTCACCGCGTGCGTGAAGCTCGGCGCGCACACCGTGCTGCTGAACACGGGGCTGAGCCCGGCCCAGGTCGCGACCGTGCTGCGCGAGCAGGACGTCACCGTGGTCGTCGCCGACACCGAGTTCCGCGCCCTGCTGGCCAACGCGCCGCGCAAGGTCCGCCGGGTGATGGCGTGGGTCGACGGCGCCACCAAGAGCCGGACGCTGGACCAGCTGATCGCCGACTCCCCCGCCACACCGCTGCCCGGACGCCCGCCGCGCGGCCGGATGATCGTGCTGACGTCCGGCACCACCGGCGCGCCCAAGGGCGCCAGGCGGCCGGAACCCGCGAGCCTCACGCCCGCCGCCGCCCTGCTGTCCCGCATACCGCTGCGCGCGGGCGACCGGTTCTCCGTGCCGGTGCCCCTGTTCCACACCTGGGGCCTGGCCGCGTTCCAGATCGGGCTCGTGCTCGGCGCGACCTTCGTGCTGCGGCGGAAGTTCGACCCGGAGCAGACCGTCGCCGACGCCCGCCGGCACCGCTGCGACGCGCTGTTCGTCGTCCCCGTGATGCTGCACCGCGTCCTCGACGTCGACGGGCGTCCGGACCTGCCCGACCTGCGGGTGGTCGCGTCCAGCGGCTCGGCCCTGCCGCCACCTGTGGCGCGGCGGTGCCTGCGGGATCTCGGCCCGGTCCTCTACAACCTGTACGGCTCGACCGAGGTGTCGTGGGTGAGCATCGCCCGTCCGGACGAGCTGCGCCGACGCCCGGACACCGCCGGCCTGCCGCCGCACGGCACCCGCCTCGCGATCCTCGACGAGCACGGCGACGCGGTGCCCGTCGGCGTCACCGGCCGCATCTTCGTGGCCAACGACATGCTGTTCGACGGCTACACCAACGGCAGCGGCAAAGAGGTCCGCGACGGCCTGATGGCCACCGGCGACGTCGGGTACCGCGACGACGACGGGCTGCTGTTCGTGGCCGGGCGGGACGACGAGATGATCGTCTCCGGCGGCGAGAACGTGTACCCGCGCGAGGTCGAGGACCTGCTCGCGGGCCTTCCCGGGGTGCGGGAGGCGGCCGTGGTCGGCGTGCCGGACGAGGAGTTCGGCCACCGCCTCGCCGCGTACGTGGTGTGCGACGAACCCGGCGCGCTGGACGAGGACGCGGTGCGCGAGCACGTGCGCGACAACCTTGCCCGGTTCTCGGTGCCGCGTGACGTGGTGTTCGTCGACTCCCTGCCGCGCAACGCGACCGGGAAGGTGCTCAAGCGGGAACTGCGGTGAGCACTCCTCTCCGTCTCATTACGCTCTGTGCCCGCCGTTCAACGCCTCTGAGAGTCCCGTGCCGGCGTAGTGCCCAGTTGGCGAAGTGCGAACTGGGTGATGACCGCCGTGACCTTCCTGTGCCATGCTCCGCTTGGACGCTTCCGGGCGTCTCCGCGGATCTGGTCCGGCTCCCCCCTGCCGACAAGCCGCCCCGATGGAATGGAGATCTGACGATGGTTGTGCACTTGCTGCGCAAGATCATGACTGTGCTGGCCCTGGGCGTGGGCCTCACAGTCGTCGTCGGTGTGCCCGCGGCCCTTCAGAGCGACAGCGCGGCAGAGGCCAGGATCTTCCAGACGCCGTACACGCAGCCCTGACGTCTTCTTGAGGCCGGGTTCGCGCGCACGCGGGCTCGGCCTTGAGGCACAGTGGACGGCGTGAGCAACGAAGTGTTGCGCCTGCGTGCGCCGCGGCACCAGGTGAGCCGCAAGTCGATCACCCTGTGGACCCTGCACGCGCTGATCGGCTGGACGGTGCTGCTCGTGCCGCAGGCGGTCGTGCTGGTCTTCGCCGCGTCGCCGTGGCAGGTGGCCGCCGCCGTCGCGACCCTGGTGCTCGGCACCGCGCACACGCTGGTGATGCCGCGCTGGCGGTACCGCGTGCACCGCTGGGAGGCCACCCCGGACGCGGTGTACACGCTGGCCGGCTGGCTGAACCAGGAGTGGCGCATAGCGCCCGTCTCGCGCATCCAGACCGTGGACACCAAGCGGGGCCCGCTGCAGCAGCTGCTCGGCCTGTCCACCGTGACGGTGACCACGGCGTCGGCCGCCGGGCCGGTGCTCATCGAAGGGCTGGCCCACGACGACGCGGTGCGGCTGGCCGACGAGCTGACCACCACGACCCAGGCCACGCCGGGTGACGCGACGTGACCACCGACCTGCCCGCCGCCCCCGAGTACGCCGAGCCCGTCGTCGACTGGCACCGGCTGGACGTGCGGATGCTCATCGTCCGGCCGCTCAACGAGCTGCTGGGCCTGGTGCCGCTCTTCGTCGGCCTGCTCGTGCTCGGCCGGGGCGAGACGTGGCGGCTGCTGGCGAGCGGCGGCGTGATCGTGGCGATCGTGCTGTTCGGGCTGCTGCGGTGGCTCACCACCCGGTACCGGATCACCACCGAGCAGGTCGAGATGCACACCGGCCTGTTCGTGCGCAAGCGCTTGGCGGTGCCGCGTGACCGCATCCGGACCGTCGACCTGACCGCGAAGCTCGGGCACCGGCTGTTCGGGCTGTCCGCGATCCGCGTCGGCACGGGGCAGCGCGACCAGCCGGGCGAGGACGGGCTGACGCTGGACGCCGTGTCGTCGGGCGAAGCCGAGCGCCTGCGCGTGCTGCTGCTCACCATCGCGCGTTCCGACGCGTCCGCCGAGGAGTCCGCGGAACCCGCGGAGCGACCGGGTGTCGTTCTGTCCCAATGGGACAACGCGTGGCTCCGGTACGCGCCGCTGACGTTGTCCGGCCTGGTGGCGGCCGGCGCGTTGTTCGGGTTCGTGATGAACTTCGCGCGGGAGCTGGACATCGAGGTGCTCGACCCGATGACGGAGGCCGCGCACTGGGTCGCGGACCAGCCGATCGGGTTGACCGTCGCGTTGTTCGCGGGCGTCGTGCTGCTGGTCGCCACCCTCGGCTCCGTCCTGGTGTACGTGGTGCAGTTCTGGGGCTACCGGCTGACCCGCGAGCCCGACGACACGGTCCGGGTGCGCCGGGGCCTGCTCACCACGCGTTCGGTTTCCGTTGCGGAGCAACGACTCCGCGGCGTCGAACTAATCGAACCGCTGTTGCTGCGGGCCGGGCGCGGTGCGCACGCCAAGACGGTGACCACGGGTCTGGGCCGCAAGGGCGAGAGCAACCTGCTCCTGCCGCCCGCGCCGGTCGCCGAGGCGCACCGGGTGTCCGCGGCGGTCCTCCGGCAGGACGAGTCGCCGACCTCGACGCCGCCGCGCCGGCACCCGCTCGCCGCGCTGCGCCGCCGGATGCTGCGCGCCGTCGCCCCGCTGCTCGTGCTCGCGGCCGTCCTGCCGTGGTTCGCGCCGAGCTGGACGTGGCAGGTCGTGCTGGCCCTGGTCCCGTTCTCGGCCGCCCTCGGCTGGGACCGCTACCGCTCCCTCGGCCACGCCCTGACCGACCGCCACCTGCTCGCCCGCCAGGGTTCCGCGATCCGGGAAACCGTTGCGCTGCAACGGACCGGCATCATCGGCTGGCGGGTCTCCCGCTCGTTCTTCCAACGCCGCGCGGGCCTGGTCACGATCTCCGCCACCACCGCCGCGGGCAACGGCGCGTACCACGTCATCGACGTCGCGGAGGCCGACGGCCTGGCCCTCGCCGACGCCGCCGTGCCCGACCTGCTGCGGCCGTTCCTGGAGCGCTGACGGGAGCGCCGAGCGGGGTGCCCCGGCCGGTCCCCCCTGGCCGGAACACCCCGCGTCGTGCGCTTCGCGTCACGCCACTGGGGAGAAACGGAGCGTTGCGCACGGCACCACGTTAAGTCGGCCCGGTGGAGGTTTCGCTGCACTCAACGCCGACGTCACACCTATGCCCTGACCTGCCATTATCACGCTCTGACGCTAACCGGTGACGGAAAATGGGCAAAATCGGCGGCAACGACGTCGGGTCGCTGCCACGATGGCCCGATGCGCGATGCCGACCAGCTGTCGCGATTCGCCCGGGCCGTGCGCGGACACCGCCTCGACGCGGGGCTGACCCAGTCGGAGCTGGCCACCAGGGCGGACGTCAGCGTGCGCACCGTTCGCGCCGTCGAACAGGGCCAGGTCGCCCGGCCCCGGTCGCTGGCGAAGATCGCCGCGGCGGTCGGTCTCACCTGGCCGCCCACCGGACCGCGGATCGGCGTGCTCGGCCCGTTGGTGGTGGAGACCGGAGTCGGCGAGGTCCGGTGGGAATCGCGCAAGCCCCGCGTGCTGCTGGGTCTCCTCGCGGTGCACCCGGGCCGGGTGGTCGGCCACGGCGAGATCGTGGACGTCCTGTGGGGCGAGGACCCGCCGGCCGCGCACCAGAACCTCGTGCACGGCTACGTCGCCAGGGTGCGGACCACGCTGGGCGACCCGTCGGCGGTCCGCACCGAACGCGGCGGGTACCGGCTGGACCTGCCCCACGACCACCTGGACGTGACGACGTTCGACGCCCTGGCCGCCCGCGCCGACGTGACCGCGCTCGGCGAAGCGCTGGACCTGTGGCGCGGCCGGGTGCTCGCCGACCTGCCCGAACTCCACCCGCACCCCACCGTGCAGTCGATCGCGGCCCGCCGGTCGGCCGCGGCCGTGGCCCTGGCCGACCTCGCGCTGGACCAGGGCGTGCCCGGCGAGGCCGTGGAACGCCTGCGGCGGCTGGTCGCCGACGAGCCGCTGCACGAAGGACTGCACGCCAAGCTCCTGGTGACGCTCGCCGCCGACGGCAGGCAGGCGGCGGCACTGGAGGAGTTCGCCCGCATCCGGTCACGTCTCGTCGACGACCTCGGCGTCGAACCGGGCCCCGACCTCCGCGCCGCGCACGTGCGGGTCCTCCGGCAGGACTTCCCGGACGACCGCGCGGTCAGGATGCCGAGAACCACCCGAGTCGCGGCGCACGGCTGACACCGTCCACGGGCTCGGCCCCCAACGGGAAGCGCTAGCCGGCTGACCGGAACGTGGTGCGGTAGACGCTGGGGGCGACGCCCAGGATCGCGCTCATCTGCTGGCGCAGCGCCGCACCCGTGCCGAAACCGGCGTGCCGCGCCACCTGGTCGACCGACAGGTCCGTCGTCTCCAGCAGGTGCCGGGCCCGTTCCACGCGCTGCTGCGTGATCCACTTGCCGGGGCTCACGCCGGTCTCCTCGCGGAACCGGCGGGTGAAGGTGCGGACGCTCATGCGGACGTGCGCGGCCAGCGCGCGGAGGTCCAGCGGCTCGTGCAGGTGTTCCAGCGCCCACGCGCGGGCGGGGGCGGTGGACGTGTCGGTGACATCCGGGATGGGGCGGACGATGTACTGCGACTGCCCGCCCGGCCGCCACGGTGGCACGACGCACCGGCGGGCGGCCATGTTGGCGATCTCGCTGCCGTGGTCGTGCCGGACGAGGTGCAGGCACAGGTCGACGCCCGCGCCGACGCCCGCGGACGTGAGGATGTCGCCCTCGTCGACGAACAGCACGTCCGGGTCGAGGTCGACGTGCGGGAACAGGCGGCGGAAGTTGTCGGCGTGGCTCCAGTGCGTGGTGGCCCGGCGCCCGTCCAGCAGACCGGCCGCGGCCAGCACGAACGCGCCCGTGCAGATGGACAGGACGCGCGCGCCGCGGGCGACGGCCGCACGCAGGGCGTCCCGCACCTCCGGCTCGATCGTGCCGTCCTCCAGGACCCGCGCGCCGTAGTGGACGCCGGCCACGAGGACGGTGTCCGCCTCGGCCAGCAGTTCGAGGCCGTGGTCCGGGGTGATGGTGAACTGGCCCGAGCTGCGCACCGGCCGACCGCCCGGCGTGCAGATCCTCACCTGGTAGAAGCGCCGCTCGTCCTCGTCACGGGCGGCGCTGAAGATCTGCGTCGGCGTGCCCAGGTCGAACGTGACGACCTCGTCCAGGGCGAGCACGGCGACCAGGTGACGGCGGTCCATGGCCGGATTCTTGCACATGATGGCCATCGAGCCACTTTCCCGGACGGGGCTGGGTCGCGCACGCTTCCGACGTGATTCGCAACAGGCAGAACTGGGCATGGGTGGTCGCCGGCGTCGGCTTCATCGCGCTGGTCGGCGCCGCCGCGTTCCGGGCGACCCCGGGCGCGCTGATCGAACCGCTGCGCAGCGAGTTCGGCTGGTCCACCGGCACCATCGGCTTCGCCGTGTCGGTCAACCTCGTGCTGTTCGGCCTGACCGCGCCGTTCGCCGCCGCCCTGATGGAACGCCTCGGCGTGCGCAAGGTCGTGGCGAGCGCGTTGACGCTGGTCGCGGTGGGCAGCGGGCTGACGGTGTTCATGACGACGGCGTGGCAACTGGTGCTGTTCTGGGGTGTGCTGGTCGGCCTGGGCACGGGGTCGATGGCGCTGGCGTTCGTCGCCACGATCACCGGCCGCTGGTTCGTCAAGCACCGCGGCCTGGTCACCGGCGTGCTGACGGCGGGCGGCGCCACGGGGCAGCTCGTGTTCCTGCCGCTGGTCGCGGCGCTGTCGGAGTCGTCGGGCTGGCGCACGGCGTCGATCGTGGTGTCCGTCGCGGCCCTCGCCGTGGTGCCGCTGGTCCTGCTGTTCCTCCGCGACCACCCGGCCGACCTGGGCGTCCCGCCCTACGGCGGTGACGAGGTCGTGCCGGTCCCGGTGACCACCGGCGGGTCCGCGCGCCGTGCCGTGAGCGCGCTGGTCGGCGCCGCCCGCACCGGCCCGTTCTGGTTCCTCGCGGCGGGCTTCGCGATCTGCGGGGCCACCACGAACGGCCTGGTGGGCACGCACTTCATCCCCGCCGCCCACGACCACGGCATGCCCACCACGACCGCCGCGGGCCTGCTCGCGCTGGTCGGCATCTTCGACATCGTCGGCACGGTGCTGTCCGGCTGGCTCACCGACCGCGTCGACCCGCGCCTCCTGCTCGCCGTCTACTACGCCCTGCGCGGCGCGTCGCTGCTGGTCCTGCCGCAGTTGTTCATGGACGCCGTGCACCCGTCGATGCTGGTGTTCATCATCTTCTACGGCCTCGACTGGGTCGCCACGGTGCCGCCCACGGTCGCGCTGTGCCGCGAGGTGTTCGGCCTGTCCGCGCCGGTCGTGTTCGGCTGGGTGTTCGCGTCGCACCAGATCGGCGCCGCCGTCGCCGCGACCGCCGCCGGCCTCACCCGCGACCACTTCGGCGACTACGCGCCCGCCTGGTACGTCGCCGGCGTGCTCAGCATCGGCGCCGCGTTCCTGTCCATGAAGGTGAAGCGGTCAGCGGCGCTTGCGGGCGGTCCCGAAAAGGCCCCGGGTGATCTCACGCCCGAGGGCGCTCGCCGCTGACCGCAGGAACGACTTGACGGCCGTGTTGCCGAGCACCTGCTCGACCACGCCCGGCTCGTCGCGCCGCGGCTTCGCCTCGGCCGGCGCCTCCGCCGACCCCTCCGGCTCCTCGTCGGCCGGGGTCGGCGGGGGCGTCACCTTCGCCGACAGCTTCTCGTACGCCGACTCGCGGTCGATCGTCTCCGCGTACTTGCCGTGCAGCTCGGACGACGCGGCAGCCGCCTTGATCGCGTCCGGCCCGATGGTGTCCATCAAGGACCGCGGCGCGCGCAGCCGCGTCCACGCCACCGGTGTCGGCGCGCCCTTCTCGCTCAGCACCGTCACGACCGCCTCGCCGATGCCCAGCGACGTCAACGCCTCGTCCAGCTCGTAGTGGGGCGTCGTCGGGTACGTCTTCACGGCCTTCGCCAGCGCCGCCTGGTCCTCCGGCGTGAACGCCCGCAGCGCGTGCTGCACCCGTGCGCCCAGCTGCGACAGCACGGCGTTCGGCACGTCCGTCGGGAGCTGCGTGCAGAAGAACACGCCCACGCCCTTGGACCGGATGAGCTTCACCGTCTGGGTGATCTGCTCCAGGAACGCCTTGGACGCGTCCGCGAACAGCAGGTGCGCCTCGTCGAAGAAGAACACGAGCTTCGGCTGGTCGAGGTCGCCCTCCTCGGGCAGCACCTCGAACAGCTCGGCCAGCAGCCACATCAGGAACGTCGAGAACAGCGCGGGCTTGGCCTGCAACTCGGCCAGCTCCAGCAGCGACACGACGCCCTTGCCGTCGACCGCGCGCATCAGGTCGCGCGGGTCCAGCTCCGGCTCGCCGAAGAACGTGTCGCCGCCCTGCGCCTCCAGGTTCACCAGCGCCCGCAGGATCACCCCCGCCGTCGCCGACGAGACGCCGCCGAGGCCCTTCAGGTCCTCCTTGCCCTCGTCGCCGGTGAGGTGGCTGATCACGGACCGCAGGTCCTTGGTGTCCAGCAGCGGCAGGCCGCGCTTGTCGGCCCAGTGGAAGATCAGCCCGAGCGTGGACTCCTGGGTGTCGTTGAGCCCGAGCACCTTCGACAGCAGGATCGGGCCGAAGCTGGTGACGGTCGCCCGCACCGGCACGCCGACACCGCCCGTGCCCAGCGACAGGAACTGCACCGGGCACGCCTGCGCCCGCCAGTCGTCACCGGTGTCGGCGGCCCGCGCGGTGACCCGGTCGCCGCCCTCGCCCGGCTTCGACAGGCCCGACAGGTCGCCCTTCACGTCCGCCATGACCACCGGGACACCGGCCGCCGACAGCTGCTCGGCGATCAGCTGCAACGTCTTCGTCTTGCCCGTGCCGGTCGCGCCGGCCACCAGGCCGTGCCGGTTGAGCGTGGCCAGCGGGAGCCGCACGCGGGCGGTCGGCTCCACCGCGCCGTCGACGAGCACGGCGCCGAGTTCGATGGCCGCGCCCTCCGAGGCGTAGCCGGCAGCGATGTCGCTCTGGGCCGTCATTGCCATGAGCGTAATGAGATTGGTAGGGGCCGCCACCCGAAGCGACGCGGGCCCCGGGCGGCCGGGCGACTAGGCTCGCGCGGGTGATGGATCGCCTGGTGTGGATCGACTGCGAGATGACCGGCCTCGACCTGGGCAAGGACGCCTTGATCGAGATCGCGGCGCTGGTGACGGACGCGGAGCTGAACGTGCTCGGCGACGGGGTGGACGTGGTGATCCACGCCGACGACACCGCGCTCGACTCGATGCCCGACGTCGTCATGCAGATGCACGCCAAGTCCGGGCTGACCGAGGAGGTCCGGCGGTCGTCGGTGACCCTCGCGGACGCCGAGGCCCAGGTGCTCGCCTACATCCGGGAGTGGGTGCCGGACCCGCGCACCGCCCCGCTGGCGGGCAACTCGATCGCGACGGACCGGGGCTTCATCGCCCGCGACATGCCGGAGCTGGACGCCCACCTGCACTACCGCATGGTCGACGTGTCGTCGATCAAGGAGCTGTGCCGGCGCTGGTACCCGCGCATCTACTACGCGCAGCCCGAGAAGGGCCTGGCGCACCGGGCGCTCGCCGACATCGTGGAGTCGATCCGGGAGCTGGCGTACTACCGGCGGACGGCGTTCGTGCCGCAGCCCGGCCCGTCGTCGGAGCAGGCGCAGGCCGTGGCGGCCGAACTCCTGGCGGCCGACGGCCTGAAATAGGGTCGATTTCAGACCCGGCGGCAGGGCACTGTATGCTTCACCCGCCGGGTCAGCCGGTCTTGGTGGGTGTAGCTCAGCTGGCAGAGCACTGGGTTGTGATCCCAGGTGTCGCGGGTTCAAGTCCCGTCACTCACCCCAAGTGGAACGCCCCTCGACCTCGTGTCGAGGGGCGTCTTCTTTTGTCCGCCGCCGTCCGTCCTTGTCCGCCCCGCCACCTGCCGTGGAGTTGTCATGAGCGCCACACTCGTCGCGAAGGACCTGGCCGCGGGCCACGGCGACCGCGTGCTGTTCGAGGGTCTGGACCTGGTCGTCGCGCCCGGTGACGTGATCGGCCTGGTCGGCGCCAACGGCGCGGGCAAGTCGACGTTGCTGCGGACGTTGGCCGGGCTGCTGCCCGCCGAGCGGGGTGTGATCCGCCTCTCCCCCGTGACGGCGACGGTCGGGCACCTGCCGCAGGAGCCGGACCGCCGTCCGGGCGAGACGGTGCGCGCGTTCCTGGCCCGCCGCACGGGCGTCGCGGACGCGCAGGCCGAGCTGGACCGGGCCACCGAGGCGTTGACCGCGGGCGAGGACGACGGCTACTCCGAGGCGTTGGAGCGGTGGCTCGCGCTGGGCGGCGCGGACCTGGAGGAGCGGTCGCTGGAGGTCGCGGCCGACCTCGGGCTGGACGTCTCGCTCGACCTGCCGATGACGGCCCTGTCCGGCGGCCAGGCGGCGCGGGTCAGCATGGCGTCGTTGCTGCTCAGCCGGTACGACGTGTTCCTGCTGGACGAGCCGACCAACGACCTCGACCTGGACGGCCTGGCCCGGCTGGAGCGGTTCGTGACCGGGCTGCGCGCGGGCGCCGTCGTGGTGTCGCACGACCGCGAGTTCCTCGCCCGCACGGTGACGCGCGTGGTGGAGCTGGACCTGGCACAGCAGCAGGTGCGGTCCTACGGCGGCGGGTACGAGGCGTACCTGGAGGAACGGGAGATCGCCCGCCGGCACGCGCGGGAGGAGTACGACGAGTACGCGTCCACGCGGGCGTCGTTGGAGGAGCGGGCCAGGGCCCAGCGGGCGTGGATGGAGAAGGGCGTCAAGAACGCCCGGCGCAAGGCTCCCGACAACGACAAGGTCGGGCGCAAGTTCCGCACCGAGGCGACCGAGAAGCAGGCGTCCAAGGCGCGGCAGACGGAACGGCTGATCGAGCGGCTGGACGTCGTCGAGGAGCCGCGCAAGGAGTGGGAGCTGCGGATGGAGATCGCCGCCGCGCCCCGGTCCGGCGCGGTCGTCGCGGTGCTGCGGGCGGCGGTGGTGACGCGCGGGTCGTTCACGCTGGGCCCGGTGGACCTCCAGGTGGACTGGGCGGACCGGATCGCCATCACGGGCGCGAACGGCTCGGGCAAGTCGACGTTGCTCGCGACGCTCCTGGGCCGCGTCACGCCGACCTCGGGCTCCGCGTCGTTGGGCTCGGGCGTGGTGGTGGGCGAGGTCGACCAGGCCCGCGGCCTGTTCCTCGGCGACGAGCCGCTGCTGGACGCCTTCGGCGCGGCCGTGCCGGACCTGGTGCCCGCCGACGTGCGCACGTTGCTGGCGAAGTTCGGGCTGAAGGCGGCGCACGTGGTGCGGCCCGCCGCGTCCCTGTCCCCCGGCGAGCGCACCCGGGCGGCGCTGGCGCTGCTCCAGGCCCGCGGGGTGAACCTGCTGGTGCTCGACGAGCCGACGAACCACCTCGACCTGCCCGCGATCGAGCAGCTGGAGTCGGCGCTCGACTCGTACACCGGCACCCTGCTGCTCGTCACGCACGACCGGCGGATGCTGGACGCGGTGCGCACGACCCGCCGCCTGGAAGTGGCGGCGGGCCGCGTCACGGACGTCTAGTCCTCAGCGGTTGCCCTTGGTCCACTGGTCCCACGGGATCTGCCAGTCGCCGAAGCCGTCCCACGACTCCAGCGCCGGGCCGCCCGAGTTGGTGACGATCACGACGTCGCCCTGCTTGGAGTTGTCGAACACCCACTTGGCGTTCTCGGGCGACAGGTTCAGGCAGCCGTGGCTGACGTTGCGGTGGCCCTGGTCGCCGATCGACCACGGCGCGCTGTGGAAGAAGATGCCCGAGTTGGACATGCGGTACGCCCAGTCGACCGGCGTGACGTAGCCGCCCGCCTCCAGCGACAGGCCGTACGTGCGGGAGTCCATCACCATGTGCGCGTGCTTCTCCATGAGCACGTAGGTGCCCGTGGGGGTGGGGTTCTGCGCGTCGCCCATGGACGTCGGCATGGTGCGCACGACCTGGCCGTTGACCTTGGTGACGACCTGGTGGGTCTGGCCGTCCGCCTCGTGGATCACGGCGTCGCCGATCGTGGTGGTGATCAGGCGGTCTTCCTCGCCGTAGACGCCGTTGCCGACGTGCTTGCCGTAGATCTTGGCGTCGATCGTGATCTTGGTTCCGGGCGTCCAGTAGTTCTGGGGCCGCCAGTGCGCGGTCTTCTCGTCGAACCAGTAGAAGGCGCCCGCGACGCGCGGCTCCGTGGTGATCGAGATCATCGCCTCGGCGGCGGCCTTGTCGGCGATCGGCTCGTCGAAGTAGAAGGCCAGCGGCTGGCCGACGCCGACCGTGGTGCCGTCCTGCGGGTTGACCGACAGGTAGGTCAACGTGCGCGGCTTCACGGTGGTGAAGGTGGACGTCCTGGTGACCGGCTTGCCGTCCGTGCCCTGGCCCGTGACGGCGAGCGTGTAGGTCTTCTGGTAGCCCAGGGGTTCCGTGTTCGTCCACACCAGACCGTCCGGGCTGACCTGGCCCGCGACGACCTTGCCGTCCGCGTTGGTCAGCGTGGCCTGCGTGATCTTGCCGTCGCTCGCCGTCGCCACGACCGGCACGCCGGGCGGCACGTCGACCGCCGCGTCCGCGGGGCCCGTGGTGAGCGTCACGGGCTTCGGCGGCGGTGTGGACGACGTCGTGGTGGACGGCTCCCCCGCGCCGTCCCCGGTCGCGGCCGACCCCGACGAACAACTTGTGATCAACGTCGCGACCAACCCGATCGCGATGAGCTCCAGAGCTCTGCGCGTCCCCCGCTTGCGGTGCATCCCGTCCTCCGCTTCGTCCCCCACACACACCGGGACTTCCCGTTACGAGAGTTCGTCCGGTGTCCCCTGACAAGGTGACGCTCGGAGGGTTGACGATGTTGCCCGAGATGCCGGATCGTTACCAAGGCGAAGTTCCCCCTGCACCAGGGCGGCACACCCGCCCTGACCAGGCGATTGGGAGCCGCGTCGGACGCTGTGCTAATGTTCTTCGCGTCGGACAGAGCAAGAGAGTCCGAGCGCCGCTAGCTCAACTGGCAGAGCAGCTGACTCTTAATCAGCGGGTTCGGGGTTCGAGTCCCTGGCGGCGCACAATACGAGAACCAGGTCGGCATTCCGCCGACCTGGTTCTTTTCATTCCGGCGGTTAACTCGCGCCGATGCCGTTCCAGCGCGCGGCCGTCAATCCGCGAGGTATTCGCACGGCAGGTCGAAGTACCACCCCTCGGGCTCGTGCACGATTCGCCCGGCCGGTCGGTCGCCCGCCGCGCACTGCGCCTCCGCCCCGGCCACGCCGACGTCCCACGGCCGACCGTCCAGCACCCCGGCCGAGCCTGTGAAGTGCAGCACAACGCCCACCAGCACGGCGACGCCCACCAGCACGCGCCCGGCCCACGCCGTCACGCCCGCGAACCGCCCGCGCAGCCCCGAGTCCACGCCGGCGGCCATCGCGGTGAAGAGGAACAGCGCCGGCGCGATGCTGTACCGCTGCGCGGCCATCACCACTCCGGGTTTCTGCACCTGCAGCGCGGCGCTCCAGTTGGCGATCAACGAGACCGCGATCACCAGGACGCAGGAAACGGCGCCGAGCACCACCAGGAATCGTCCCGCGCGGTCGGCCCACCGCAACCCGGCGACGATCGGCACGACGACGAGCAGCAGCGCGATCACCACGGGAACGTTGCCGAACTCGGGATAGACCTCGTCGACCGGTTCCGATCCGAGGAACGCCACCACCGGAACCCTGAGCAATCCCGCGAGCACCACCTGCACGGGGTCGACGGCGTCGTGCGAGTACGGGGTCCGCTCGGCGAACGCCATCGCGAGCCCCTGCGCCGCCGCCGCCACGAGGAACACGATCGGGATCACCCGATCGCGTCGGCCGGGCAGTGCCAACCGCAGGAGCGCCACGGGGGCCAGGAAGAACGCCAGCGGGCTCGACAGGGTGGCGAGGACGACGAGCACCGCGACCGGGACGAGCGGCGCCGACCGCCACAGCAACGCCCAGAACACCCCGTAGACCAGGAACCAGTGCACGTTGGCGAGGTTGTCCAGCGTCTCGGAGTTCCCCGCCGGCAGCACGACGACCAGCGCGGCCAGCGCGAACCGCACCGGCGTCGACCGCAGGTAGCCGGCCGACGCGGCGAAGGCGGTCAACGCCACCACGGCCCGCAGCGCCGCCGCCGACACCGCGATCACGGCGGCGGCCCAGTCGAGCGGGAACAGCGACGCCACCTCGGCGAGCAGGCGGGGCAACGTGTGCAGGTAGCCGCCGTAGGGCGCGACCACGTTCGCCGTGAACGGCTGCGTGAGGGCGTCGAGCAGGAACCGCGCGCCGTCCTCGGCCCACATGCGGTCGAGCCGGGACAGGCCGGCGGGCGTGAGGAGCTGGAACCCGACCGCGGCGAGGAACGCCAAGGCGTACCCGAGGACGAGCCGGCCGCGCGGCCGTCGTTCGGCGGGGCCGGGCGGGAACAACCCCTCCGCGAACCCCCGCGGTCCGGCGGAGGTCGACGGGTTCTCGTCCACGACGGCCACTTCACATCCCCCTCGGATCCGCCAAGCGGTCGGCACGCTACACCGGGACCGGCCGCTCCCCGGCGTGGACCGGGAATCCGCCATACCGGTGACACCGGCGCGATCGCTTCCCACCACTCCCCCGTGCCCGCATGATCTGAACCAGCGACGGAGGGGGTTCCGGGGATGGTCAGGACACGTGGCCGTTGGGCGTTGGCGTTGCTGGCCTCGGTGGCGTTGGCAGGCGTCGGCGCGCCACCGGCGTCCGCGACCGTGAGCATGGTCGCGGACATCGTGCAGGAGCCCGGCGAGTACGAGGCCCGGTTCCCGGACATCGTGAAGCTCGACGACGGCAGGCTGATGGCCGTGTGGCACCGGGCGACCGCGCACGCCGGAGCGGTCGGCACGATCCAGCTGTCGTTCGGCGGCTCCAACGGACGCACGTGGAGCGCGCCCACCCCCGCACTCGCCAACCCGGACACCATGGCGGGCGTCGACACGCGCGACCCGAAGCTCGGCAGGATGAACGACGGCAGCGTCGTGCTGACGTTCTTCGTGCCCGGCGGCCGGGTCTACTACTCGGTGTGGAAGCCGGGCTGGACGCGGTTCACCGACCCGGTCCAGCTCACCGCGCCCGGCATCGCCACCGCCACGTACAGCCACGGCGGCGCGCTGGCGCTGGCGGACAGCGGAACCCAGGTCGACCAGGTGCTGATCCCCGTCTACACGACCGGGACGACGGGCGGCGCGCACTTCATCCGGGCGACGTGGCGGCCCACCCTGAGCCCGCGGCTCCTGGTGTCCGGATCGCACAAGATCATCACCAACGACAACCCGGTCGGCCGCACGTACACCGAGCCCAGCTTCGTCCAGTTCGGCTCCACCGTCGTCGCCGTCGTGCGGGCCGAGCAGGACGGCGGCGGCTCGCCCGCGATCGTCGTCCGGTGGAACCCCTACGCGGACACGCCGACGTTCGCGTACCAGAGCTTCACCGGCGTCCTGGCGAACTCCCACCACCTGCTCAAGACCTCCGCCGGGCAGGTCCTGTTCACCTACGGCGACCGCGCGCGGACGAACCGCCCCACCGTCGGCATGCTGATCGCCAACCCCACCTCGACGTGGGCCGCGAACACCGTCGTCCCGCTGTACAACTCCGGCGCGGCGGACCAGGCGAACCCGTCGAGCGTGGAGATCGCGCCGGGGACGTTCCTGATGCTCGGCTACAACGCGAAGGACAAAGCCACCTCACCGACCGGCGGCACGCTCTGGGTGATCGAAAGCCACACCGCGGACTACTGACCGTTCCGCGGAGGCCCCCGGACTCGCCGTCAGCCGAACGCGAGGGCGATCCGCCGCCCGGCCAGCAGGCGGGTCCGCCGCACCTCGACGTCCACCTCCGCCACCGCGCCGCGGTCCAGGCGGTCGTAGGACTTGGCCAGGAGCCAGTGCGCGGCCTCGGCGCCGATCGGGTTGAGCACGCCCTGCTCGGCCAGGCGGCGGCGGGCGGTGTCGACGTCGCGGGTGACGAAGGCGGTGCGGATCATGCCGCCGGTCAGCTCGTCGATCAGGAAGACCATCGCGTGCTCGTCGCGGCCGAACCGGTACTCGCAGATCAGGGCGAGGTAACCGGCGTCGAGGGAACGGTCGCAGATCCACGCCCCGCCCACCGCGAGAGGTGGGCCGGCCGGGGTGACGGCGTTCGCCGCCCACTCGCGCGGACGGCCGGTGAGCACGGCCGCGAGCACGCGCAGCAGCGCGTGGTTGCGGCGGCTGGGCAGCGACACGGCGTGGTCGATCAGGCCCGCCCAGAACTCCTCGTCCGGCCGCACGTCGGCGACCGCGCTGCTGACGGTGAGCTCGGCCTCCAACGGGTCGAGCAGCTGCGGCAGGGCGCGGCAGCGGTGGACGACCTCGCGTTGCGCCGCGGTCAGCGGCGTCCCCCGCGGACGGCGCACCACCACGATCGGCCGCCGCTTCGGGACCTGCGTCTTCCGGCTCACCGCGCGAGGCTGGCACGTCGGGACGCCCCTCGGGCCGCAACGCGCACCGGGTGCGGGGACACCACACCCGAAAGGGGACAATCGGCGGTTGTGGACTCCCTGCGCGAGGTGTTGTGGCGGGCCGCGGCGAACCGCCGGGCCAGGCTGCCGCGCACCTCCGACCTCCCGCCGGCCGACGTGGACGACGCGATCCGGGCGGGCCTCGGGCGCGCCTTCGAGCACCTCTGGGAGCACGGCTGGCTGCCTTACGACGTGTACGAGGTCGTGCGGCGCAACGAGGACGAGCGCGCTGTGTCGTTCCTGGTGGACGCGCTGGCGTGGGAGGCGTCGCGGTACCCGGCGTTGCACCCGCGCTGGCAGGAGCAGCTGGCCGAGATCGGCGCGACGGTCTGGTGGGACGTCGCGCGGCCGCACGTCGACCAGTGGGCGGCCAGGCACATCGAGCTGCGGGACGACGCCGTGGCCGCCGCGGTGGCCGTGCTCGCCGTGCTGATCACGTTGCCGGGGCTGCCGGTGATCGTGCCGAAGCCGGGCACGCCGCTGGCCGCGATCGACCACCACCACGTCGACCCCAAGATCCTCAACCGGGTCCGCGGGCTGCTGGCCAAGGCGGAGTCGACCGCGTTCCCCGACGAGGCGGAGGCGTTGTCGGCCAAGGCCCAGGAGTTGGTGACGCGGCACGCGTTGGAGCGGATGCCGATCGAGGCGCCGACGACGACGTCACGCCGGTTGTGGCTGGACAAGCGGTACTTCGACGGCAAGGCCCACATCGTGCACGTGGTCGCGGAGGCCAACCGGTGCCGGGCCGTGGTGTACGACCTGGGGTTCGTGGCGCTGGTCGGCGAGGAGCTGGACCTGGAGATCGTCGAGCTGCTGTCGGCGTCGTTGCTGGTGCAGGCGACGCGGGCGATGGTGGCGGCGGGAGAGAAGGCGCGCAAGGGCGACGAGGCGCGGTCGGCGGCGTACCGCAAGTCGTTCCTGTTGTCGTACGCGCACCGGATCGGGGAACGGCTGCGGACCGCGAACGAGCCGCCGGACGACGACCGGCTGCTCCCCGTGCTGGCCGAGCGCAAGAAGGCCGTGGAGGAGTACTTCGGCGCGATGTTCACCCGGACCGTCTCCAAGACGACGCCGGTGCGCAGCGCGGCGGGCTGGGACGCGGGCCGCTCGGCCGCCGACCGTGCCCACCTGTCGATCACCTGACCTGCGCTTTCACCGAAACTGTCGGTGCCCGTCCGTACCCTCTGCGTCATGACCACGGCCCTGGACGTCCGCAGGTTGTTCAACGTCACGCAGGAGACCCGCCTCCACTTCAACCACTGGTACGGCAAGCGGAAGCACGTCGTCGAGCACGTCATGGCGCACCGGGCCGCCGCGATCCACCGGGTGACCGTCGACGAGGTGGAAGCCGCGTGCCGCAGCGCGCCGCCGCCCGGCCCGACCGACGTGCCGGAGATCCGGGACTGGCGGCCCGACTTCGCCTTCGCCCACGTGGCCCACCACGTGGTGGAAGTCCTTGGCCGATTACCCTGCTG
The DNA here is from genome assembly GCF_042678885.1 of Saccharothrix hoggarensis. Classification (GTDB taxonomy): domain Bacteria; phylum Actinomycetota; class Actinomycetes; order Mycobacteriales; family Pseudonocardiaceae; genus Actinosynnema; species Actinosynnema hoggarensis. The sequence continues at coordinate 20,515 of NZ_JBHTLK010000035.1, read as the reverse complement.
GCCCGAGTTCCGCGAGTTCTGCGAGGCCGACGAGCGGGCCCGGGCGATGCTGTGGACGCCGGCGCGCGAGGTGATCGCCGAGGTGGGGGCGGCGGGCCGTGAGGCGCTGCGCAACCGCGTCGTGTCCGACTTCCTGGGGTTCCTGCGCGACGTCCACGTGCTGGCCGTGCTGCGCGGGCACGGGCTCGACGTGCGCGTGCACCCGTTGGCGGACACCGTGTTCAAGGTGGACGCGTGGGTGGAGCGGCTGATCCTCAACCCGCGCGGCGGCCCGCAGCGGTCGGAGGCGCTGCTGGTGCACGCGATGCCGCCGTTCTTCTTCAGCGATCTGGGGATCACCGAGTTCACGCGGGTCGGCGCGGCCCTGCTGCCGTCGCGCGCGCAGCTCGACCGGGCGGCGCGGAGGCTGCGGGACGTGCTGCACCCGGCGTGAGCCATCATGGCCGGGTGCCGAACCTGGAGACGACGGACGACGTCCGCGCCCGGATGAGCAAGCAGCGCTCCCGCGACACGGAGATCGAGGTCGCGTTGCGGCGTGAGCTGCACCGGCGCGGCCTGCGCTACCGGGTGCACCAGCGGCCGGTGCGCGCGGTGCGGCGCGAGGCGGACGTGGTGTTCGGGCCGGCGAAGGTCGCGGTGTTCGTGGACGGCTGCTTCTGGCACGGGTGCCCGGAGCACGGCACGTGGCCCAAGCGCAACGGCGAGTTCTGGCGCGCCAAGATCGAGGGGAACCAGGCCCGTGACGCGAACACGGACCAGGTCCTGGCGGACGCCGGGTGGCTCTCGGTGCGGATCTGGGAGCACGAGGACCCGGTGGTCGCGGCGAGTCGGGTCCAAGCCACGGTGCTGGAGCGGCGCGGTCGGCTAGCCTGATCGCGTGCTGTCCATGATCGACCTGTTCGCCGGCTGTGGCGGCATGACCGCGGGGTTCGCGGCGGCGGGCGGCTACCGCCCGGTGATGGCGGTCGAGTGGGACCTGCACGCGGCGGCGACGTACGCGGCGAACTTCGGCGAGGACCACATCCGCTGGTCGGACATCGCGTCCGTGCCGGACGGCGAGATCCCCGAGGTCGACCTGATCGTGGGTGGTCCGCCGTGCCAGGGGTTCTCGAACCTCGGGTCGAAGGACGTCAACGACCCGCGCAACTCGCTGTGGCGGGAGTACCTGCGGTTCGTGCGGCAGGCCCGGCCGGCGGTGTTCGTGATCGAGAACGTCGACCGGTTCCTGGCGTCGACCGAGTTCGCGCTCCTGCAGGCCGAGACCGAGGGCTACGAGCTGAGTTCCGGCATCCTGCACGCGGCCGATTTCGGTGTGCCGCAACGACGTCGGCGGGCGATCGTGATCGGTTCCCGCATCGGGCGCATCCCGCTGCCCGCGCCGACCCACCCGCGCGACCGCTGGCACACCGTGGGCGACGTGCTGCGCGGCCTGCCGGAGCGGCCGGTGACGACGACGTTGCCGAACTCGGTGGTGGAGTTCTTCGGCCGTCCGCTGCCCGGCCCGTTCAAGAGCCCGGAGCTGCACATCGGCCGCAACCCCACGCCGTTGTCGCTGGAGCGCTACCGCCACATCCCGCCCGGCGGCGGCCGGTTCGACCTGCCGGTCGAGCTGCTGCCGCGGTGCTGGCGGGAGAAGAAGACCGGCACGACGGACGTGATGGGTCGGATGCGGTGGGACGAGCCGTCGCTGACCATCCGCACCGAGTTCTACAAGCCCGAGAAGGGCCGGTACCTGCACCCGCAGTGGGAGCCCGGCGAGCACGGCCACCGCGTCGACCGCCCGATCACGCACCTCGAAGCCGCGCGCCTGCAGAGCTTCCCGGACACCTTCGAGTGGTGCGGCTCGAAGATCGAGGTGGCCAGGCAGATCGGCAACGCCGTGCCGCCGTCCCTGGCGCGGGCCATCGCCGAGCACCTGAAGCCGTACCTGACGGGTGACGAGCCGACCGCGCCGACGTGCCCGCTCTGCCGCTGACCCGGAATTGTCGTACCCCTCCGCTAACGTCATCAGCATGACGACAACCACGTACGAGAACTCGGTCCGCATCGGCACGACGACCTACCAGGTGGTGGCCACCGCCGACCCGGAGCTGGCGCTGAACCTGACCGGCGTCGACACGTCCGGCGCCCTGGTCGCCGAAGGCGCCCTGCGCCTGCCCGCCGACGCCGGCGCGCGGATCGGCAAGCTCCTGGCGCAGGTGCTCGAAGCCTTGGGCAAGCTGAGCGGCCCACCGTCCACCCCGGCCCGCGACCGGCCCGCCAACGCGAACCAACCGTGGACGGAAGACCTGGACGACGCCCTGCGCGCCGACTGGCTGGCCGCACCGCACGGCACCCCGACCGCCGAGCTGATCAGGGCGTTGGCGAAGAGGCTGGAACGCTCCCCCACGTCCATCAGGTCCCGCCTGGCGAAGGTCGGCTGCGACCCCGACGTGCCGGGCCGGGCGCTGTCCGACCAGGCCGCCGAGGTGTTGCGCGTTCAGGGTCGGGATCAGGGGCGGGTCAGGGGAACGCCCGATTCGGGGGGTGAGGTGGCGGGGTGAGGCTGGTGGTGGACGCGTAGGACGGGGAAAGGACCTCTCGTGGAGATCACCGGGCTCATCTCGGCGTTGTTCATCGGTGTGCTCATCGGTGGCCTCGGTCGGCTCGTCGTGCCGGGCAAGCAGCGCATCTCACTGCTCATGACACTGCTGGTGGGTGTCGTGGCGGCGCTGGTCGGCACGTTCGCGGCGTCGGCGATAGGTGTGGCGAACACGTCGGGCGTCGACTGGATCGAACTCGCCCTCCAGGTCGGCCTGGCCGGTGTCGGCGTGACAGCGCTGACGAAGTCCCGATCCCGCCAACCGCACTAACCACCACCTGTGGGCCGGTGGGCGGCCACCCACCCAGCCGCCCTCCCCCTTCACCCACCCCACCCAGTTCTGGCTGCGGGACCGCCCCACGCCACCCTGGCTGCCCGGTCCCGGCCGGCGACAGCTCAGGTCGCCACGATCGGCTCTCAGCGGCGGACGGGTCGTCGGCCTTGACCCGAGCGGTGGTCGGCGCCGGGTTGCGGCCGCGGTGGGGCATGAATCCTGGCCGGCAGCGGTGGTCGGGCCAAGTGACGGTGCCGGTGGGGCATTGCCCCTCGTTGCCGGCAATCCGGGCGGCGGAAACCGCAGCGGCGGCAGTCCGGGGCGGCAGTCCCGGGCGGTGGTGGGTGGTCGCGGTTCCGGGCGGTGGTGGGTGGTCTGGGGCTGGGGGGTGGTGGCCTCGGCGGTGGTGAGGGTGTGGCCACCCGGGTTGGGGGTGGTTTGGGTTTGGGCGCATAGTGCTGTGCGTGTTGGTGCTGCACGCCCTGGGCGTGGCTGGTGGTCGCGTCGCGTGGTGGGGTGAGGACTCGCGGTTGCCGGCGCGGGTCGTGGGGCGGTTGCCGCGGAGTGCGGTGGGGCATCCGTTCGCGGTTCCTGGCGAGGCGTTGGCCGCGTTGGTGGGCGGCGGGCGGGTCGGGACGCTGTCGGTTCGGCTGCCGTCCTACGCGGCCGGGCCGGGTGAGTCGCCTGAGCTGGTGCGCGAATCGGTGAGCGCTCGGCGTGGGGCGCTCCGCTGGCGCGAGTGGGTGGTTCCCGTCGTGTGGGTGGACGGGCCGCTGCCCGAGGCGTTGCCGGACTGCCGGGTCGGGGCGTCGGGGAAGTTCCTGGCGGACGTCCTCGCCTTCGGGCGCGACCTGGTGCGGCGGGGGCGGGTGCTGCCGTCCATCGACGGTGACGGGTGCGCCCGGTGGCGGACCGCGTTGTCCGGGGTGGACTCGGTTCGGTACGCGGCGCTGCGGGCGAGCATGCCGCCCTCGTTCCCGGGTGGTGACGGGCCGGGCGACCTGGTGATGGAGGTGCTGGATCGGGCGGTCGACCGCGACGTTCGGGCTTCGCTCACGGGCACGTCGGTGAGCGGGGACGACGGGGTGGTCGGGCGGTGGCTGGCTGCGCTGGTCGGTGATCCGCGGATGACCGGGGAGGTGGGGGCACTACGGGGGAAGGTGGCCGCTTGGCGGGCCAGTGGGCTGCGGGACAGTCCGGTTCGGACGTGCTTCCGCCTCAGCTCACCGGACCAGGGCGGCGCGGCCAAGGACGGCTGGCGGGTCGAGTTCCTGCTGCAAGCGGTGGACGAGCCGAGTGTGGTCGTCACCGCGGAACAGTTGTGGCACAAGCAGGATGCCGTGCTCCGGCGGTGGGTCAGCCGACCGCAGGACGTGCTGCTGGGCGACCTGGGGCGGGCCGGACGGCTCTACCCGGCGCTGGACCGGGCGCTGTCGGCCAAACGACCGGTCGAGCTGGAACTCGACGTCGAAGGCGCGTACGACTTCCTGAACCACGCGGCGCTGTTGGCGGAGGCCGGGTTCGGCGTGATGCTGCCGTCGTGGTGGCGCCAGCCGCACCGGCTCGGGTTGCGCCTCAACGCGACCAGCCGCGGCACGGCGGGCGAGGTCGCCAAGGAGAGCGAACTCGGGCTGAAGGTCCTGGTCGACTACCGGTGGGAGCTGGCGGTCGGCGACGAGCGGTTGACCGAGGGCGAACTGCTGTCGCTCGCCGCCGCCAAGGTGCCGCTGATCCGCGTCCGCGGCCAGTGGGTGCACGTCGACCCGAAGCGGCTCGCCGCCGGGCTCGCCTTCCTCAAACGCGGCGGCGGGCAGATGACGGCGGCGCAGGTTCTCCTGCACTCCGGCCTGCACCCCGACGACGCGGACCTCCCGTTGCCGCTCAACGGGGTGGAGGCCACGGGCTGGCTGGGCGACCTGCTGTCCGGGGAGGCCGACCACCACGTCGAACCGGTCGAGCAGCCGCCGGGGTTGGTCGCCGAACTGCGCCCGTACCAGCGGCGAGGGCTGGCGTGGTTGGCGTTCCTCGACCGGCTGGGACTGGGCGCGTGCCTGGCGGACGACATGGGGCTCGGCAAGACCGTGCAACTGCTCGCGTTGGAGGCCCACAACCGCCGGCACGGCAAGCGGCTGCCGACGTTGCTGGTGTGCCCGATGTCGGTGGTCGGCAACTGGCAGCGCGAGGCGGCGCGGTTCACGCCGGGGCTGGAGGTGCGCGTCTACCACGGCGCGGACCGCGCGCTCGACGTCGCGTGCGACCTGGTGATCACCACGTACGCCGTCGTCGCGCGGGACGGAGGGAAGCTCGCCGACGTCTCGTGGGACCGGATCGTGCTGGACGAGGCGCAGAACATCAAGAACAGCTCGACCCGGCAGTCGCGCGTGGTGCGGTCGCTGCCCGCGCGGCACCGGGTGGCGTTGACCGGCACGCCGGTGGAGAACCGGCTGGCCGAGCTGTGGTCCATCATGGACTTCGTCAACCCCGGCGTGCTGGGCACGATCAACACGTTCCGCGCCCGGTTCGGCGTGCCGATCGAACGGCACCACGACGAGGACGCGGCCGTGCGGCTGCGCCGGATCACCGGCCCGTTCGTGCTGCGCAGGCTCAAGACCGACCCGCGGGTCATCAGCGACCTGCCGGACAAGATCGAGGTCAAGCAGCTGTGCACGTTGACCGCCGAGCAGGCGTCGCTCTACCAGGCCGTGGTGGACGACATGCTGGCCCGGATCGCGGAGGCGGAGGGTGTCAAGCGCAAGGGTTTGGTGCTGGCGACGATGTCGCGGCTCAAGCAGGTGTGCAACCACCCGGCGCAGCTCCTCGGCGACGGCTCGCGGATCGCCGGGCGGTCCGGCAAGCTCGCCCGGCTGGAGGAGGTGCTGGAGGAAGCGCTCGCGGACGGCGACAAGGCGTTGTGCTTCACGCAGTTCACCGCGTTCGGGTCGCTGGTCGTGCCGCACCTCGCGGCCCGGTTCGACACCGAGGTGCTGTACCTGCACGGCGGCACGTCCAAGCGGGCGCGGGACGAGATGGTGCGGCGGTTCCAGGACGAGGACGGGCCGTCGATCTTCGTGCTGTCGTTGAAGGCGGGCGGCACGGGCCTCAACCTGACCGCCGCGAACCACGTCATCCACCTCGACCGCTGGTGGAACCCGGCGGTGGAGGACCAGGCGACCGACCGGGCGTTCCGCATCGGCCAGCGCCACCACGTGCAGGTGCGGAAGTTCGTGTGCGTGGGCACGCTGGAGGAGCGGATCGACCGCATGATCGAGGAGAAGCGCGGGTTGGCGCAGCTCGTGGTCGGCGCGGGCGAGGACTGGCTGACCGAGTTGTCGACCGGCGAGCTGCGCGAGCTGTTCGCCCTGTCCGGGGAGGCCGTCGGTGACTGACCGCCACTCGCCCGAGCGCCCCGACCCCCGCGAACGGGACGACCGCCGCGACCGGCACGACCCCCGCGACCGGCACGACGCCAACGACCGTCACGACGTGGGCGACCGGCACGACCGGGTGGGCTGGCACGGTTCGCGCCCGCCGTCCCGCACGCCGTCGCGCCCGATCCGCGTCGAGGGCGGCCTGACGTTGCGCAGCAAGCGCGGCGACGTGGCGCAGACGTGGTGGTCGCGCCGGTTCGTCGAGGTGCTGGAGTCGTTCGGCATGGGCGGCCGGCTGAGCCGCGGCCGTGCGTACGCCCGCACGGGCCAGGTGATGAGCCTGTCGCTGTCGACGAGCCTGGTCGTGGCGCTGGTGACGGGCACGCGTCCCGAGCCGTACCGGGCGCGGATCGGGGTGCGCAAGTTCAGCGATGACGACTGGCGGCGCATCGAGCACGCGTTGGCGGACCGGGCGATCTTCGCCGCGAAGCTGCTGGCGGGCGAGATGCCGCCGGAGATCGAGGACGTCTTCGCCGACCTCGGCCTCACGCTGTTCCCGAGCACGATGCGGGAGCTGTCGATGGACTGCACGTGCCCGGACTGGGAGGTGCCGTGCAAGCACCTCGCCGCGACCTGCTACCTGCTGGCCGAGTCGTTCGACACCGACCCGTTCGAGATCCTGGCCTGGCGCGGGCGGTCGCGAGAGGACCTGCTGGACCGACTGCGCGAACTCCGCGCCCCGATCCCAGCCGAGGCCGGGGTCAAGGCCGAGGAACCCCGCCGCGCCGCCGCCGCGCCACCGAAGGACTCGCCCGACTCCTTCCACGCCTTCTGGACACGCCCGCGGGCGCCCGAGGTGGTGCCGGACGTCGCCGAACCGACCACCCGCCGCCCGGACACCCTGCTGGACCAGCTGGAACCCCTCGTCGTGGACGGCCGCCCGGTGACCGACGACCTCCGCCCCCTCTACCGGGTGATCACCAAGCCACCCCAACCCCAGTAGCCGCACCCGCGCGCCCGAACCAGCCACCAGCCCCACCGTCGCGCCCAAGCCGGCCCGGTCCGGCCGCCGGCCGCACGGGTCAGCCGCCGGCTACCGAGGGCAGGATTTGCACCTCCGCGTTCGGGGTCAGTTGGGTGTCGGGGCCGGACAGGCGGCGGCATTCTTCGCCGTCCACGTAGAAGTTCACGTAACGGCGCAGGCCCGACTGCTCGTCACGCAACCGTCGGTCCAAGAGGGGGTACTGGGCGGCCAGGTGGTCGAGCAGGGCGCCCAACGTCGCGGGTTCCGGGAGGTCCACGTCCAGTCGGCCCTGGTTGCCGGCGGTCTGGCGGAGGGGACCTGGGATCAGGACTCGCACTCGCACGGCGCTCACACCTCCGCGGCGCGCACGCACACCACGTCGGGCAGGTGCTCGGCGATCCGCTGCCACGACTCGCCTTCGTCGGCGCTGCCGTACACCTCGCCGGAGCGCGATCCGAAGTAGACCCCGGCGGGCTCCGCCGCGTCCGTGCACATCGCGTCACGCATCACGGCCGTCCAGAAGCCGTCCGGCAGCCCGTTGCGCAGCGCCTCCCACGACGACCCGCCGTCCTGCGAGCGGTACACGGCGCACTTGCCGCCGGGCGGGAAGCGGTCGCCGTCGGCGGTCAGCGGGAAGTTGTAGATCACGTCCGGCCGGTGCGGGTGGTTGACCATGGGGAAGCCGAAGTCGGCGGGCAGGCCGTCGGCGATCGACGTCCACGTCGCGCCCGCGTCGTCGGACCGGTAGACGCCGTGGTGGTTCTGCAGGAACAACCGCTCGGGCGCGGACGGGTGCCGGCTGACCTTGTGCACGCACTGCCCGAACTCCGGGAACGGGTCCGGCAGGAAGTACGCCTTGATGCCGGTGTTGGAGGCATCCCACGACGACCCGCCGTCGAACGTCCGGTACACGCCGCCGGTGGACATCGCCACGGTCACGCGCAACGGGTCGGCCGGGTCGGGCAGCACGGTGTGGATGGCCTGCCCGCCGAACCCGGCCTCCCACTGCTCGCGGTGCGGGTGCTTCCACAGGCCCTCGACCAGCGAGTACGTCCGCCCGCCGTCCTCCGAGCGGAACAGCGCGGACGGCTGCGTGCCCGCGTACACGACCTCGGGGTCGGGCGTCAGCGCCAGCTGCCACACGCGTTCCAGCGAGGCGCCCTCAGGGAACGCGATCGGCGCTTGGTCCGGCTCGTCCCACGTGGCGCCGAGGTCGTCGCTCGTCAGGACGGTGGGGCCGAAGTGCGAGCTGGTCGTGCCGACGAGCAGGCGAGGGCGGTCGCGGCGGTTGTCGATCGCGATCGCGTAGACCTCGGTCATCGGGTGGTGCGGTCCGTCCAGGCTCCACGACGTGCGGTCTTCGCTGGTCGCGAGCCAAAGACCCTTGCGGGTGCCGATGGCGAGCAGGTGCATGGCTTACTCCTCGGTCCTGTGACGCGCAGCACGTTACGCGCGACCCCCGACAATCGCGTCCGGAGCGACGGGCCGGACAAGTTACCGACTGGTAGCGTGCGGCGGCGACGAAGGGAGAACCCCGGTGCTGTTCGACCCGAACACCTACGACCCCGCCCACTTGGACGACGAGAGCAGGCGCCTGCTCCGCGCGACGATCGACTGGTTCGAGGAGCGCGGCAAGCGGCGGCTCATCGCCGACGACCAGGCGAAGGTCTGGTACACCGAGTTCCTGGACTTCGTCGCGCGCGAGAAGCTGTTCGCCACCTTCTGCACTCCCCGCTCCGAGGCCGACGGCGCGCCGGACAAGCGCTGGGACGCCGCCCGCAACGCCGCGTTGAGCGAGGTCCTGGGCTTCTACGGCCTCCAGTACTGGTACGCGTGGCAGGTCACCGTCCTCGGGCTCGGTCCGATCTGGATGAGCGACAACGCCGTGGCGCGCAGGAAGGCGGCCGAACTCCTCGACGGCGGCGCGGTGTTCGCGTTCGGACTGTCCGAGAAGGAGCACGGCGCGGACGTCTACTCGACCGACATGGTGCTCACGCCCACCGGCGACGGCGGGTTCACCGCGACCGGCGGCAAGTACTACATCGGCAACGGCAACGTCGCCGGCATGGTCTCGGTCTTCGGCCGCCGCGCCGACGTCGAGGGCCCGGACGGGTACGTCTTCTTCGCCGTCGACTCGCAGCACGAGCGGTTCACGCTGGTCAAGAACATCGTGGACTCGCAGATGTTCGTCAGCGAGTTCCGCCTGGACGAGTACCCGGTGACGGCGGACGACGTGCTGCACACCGGCCCGGACGCGTTCAGCGCCGCCCTGAACACCGTGAACGTGGGCAAGTTCAACCTGTGCACGGCGTCCGTCGGCATCGCCGAGCACGCCTTCTACGAGAGCATCACCCACGCCCACAACCGCGTCCTGTACGGCAAGCGGGTCACCGACTTCCCCCACGTCCGGCAGAGCTTCGTGGACGCCTACGCCCGGCTCACCGCCATGAAGCTGTTCGCCGACCGCTCGGTGGACTACTTCCGCAGCGCGTCCCCCGAGGACCGTCGCTACCTGCTGTTCAACCCGATCACCAAGATGAAGGTCACCAGCGAGGGTGAACGGGTCATCGACCTGCTGTGGGACGTGATCGCGGCCAAGGGGTTCGAGAAGGACACCTACTTCTCGATGGCGGCCCGCGACGTCCGCGCGCTGCCCAAGCTGGAGGGCACGGTCCACGTCAACCTGGCCCTGGTGCTCAAGTTCATGCCGAACTACCTTCTCCAGCCGACCGAGTACCCCGACGTCCCGACCAGGCACGACCCGGCGGACGACGAGTTCTTCTGGCACCAGGGCCCGGCCCGCGGCCTCGGGCGGATCCGGTTCCACGACTGGGAGACCGCCTACCGGGACCACGCCCGCGTGCCGAACGTGGCCCGCTTCCACGAGCAGGCGGGGGCGCTGCGCACCCTGCTCACCACCGCCGCGCCCGACGACGGGCAGCAGCGGGACCTGGACTTCCTGCTCAACCTCGGCCACCTGTTCACGCTGGTCGTCTACGGCCAGCTGGTGTTGGAGCAGGCCGCGATCACCGCTCTGGACGACGACGTGCTCGACCAGGTCTTCGACGTCCTGGTGCGCGACTTCTCGGCCTACGCGGTCGCGCTGCACGGCAAGGCGTCGTCCACCGAGGCGCAGCAGGAGTGGGCGCTCGCGCAGGTGCGCAAGCCCGTCGTGGACCGAGGCCGCTTCGAACGGGTGTGGGACGCCGTGGCTGCGCTGTCCGGAGCATACGAAATGCGCCCATAAGCGGATCGCGCTCGGGCGGTGGCGCGTTCACCACCGCCTTAGCGGCAAAGCCGCAGGTAAGCGATTAAGTACGGCCGGTAGGCCCTCACCCGGCACGGGCAATGGCACCAATCACGGCCACTCCGAGTGGACGGCGGCGACCACGGCACGTGGGCCAACGCCGTCCCGATCGGCGTCCCGACCGGTGAGCCGCGTCTTGACTGGTGGGGCACACCGGTGTTTCGTCGTCAGCTACCGACGAACCGGAGGGAATCGCGCGCATGACCGCGTCCAAGGCACTGCGGGCCCTGCGGGAGGCGATCGTGCTGGAACTCCTCGAGTCGGAGAACGAACACGAGTTCGACGCCGCGGTCGGCACGTTCGACCACCCGCGCTGTGAGATCGTCGCGACCGGGCAGGTGTTCGACGGCCGGGCCGAGGTGGCGGGCTACTACGCCCGCGTCCGGGAGGCGTTCCCGGACCAGCGGAGCACGCTCGTCGCGCTCCACCACGCGGACGACGCGGTGATCGTGGAACTGGAGCTGCGGGGCACCCACCTGGGAAGTCTCCGCGGCGAGGAGCCCACGGGACGGCCGTTCCAGGTCCGCACGACGGCGTTCTTCGTGTTCGACGACGCGCGGCTGGTCGGCAAGCGCGTCTACGGCGAGCAGGTCGGCGCGGCCCCCGCGTTGACCACCTGAGGGTCAGACGATTCAGGCCGCCACCCCCGCTGGAGGGGGTGGCGGCCCGAAAAGATCCAGGTCCTGGTGGTGACCCGGATTAGGTCAGAGCGGTCGAACCGCCTGCGCCTGCGGGCCCTTCTGGCCCTGGCCGATCTCGAACTCCACCCGCTGGTTCTCTTCCAGGGTGCGGTAGCCGTTGCTCTGGATCTCCGAGTAGTGCACGAACACGTCGGCGCCACCGTTGTCCGGGGAGATGAAGCCGAAGCCCTTCTCCGCGTTGAACCACTTGACGGTGCCCTGAACTGCCATCTTGCTACTTCTCCTCTAACAGGTGCCGGATCGCGCTTGCGACCACCGGGTCAGCTAGGGCCCCGGCCCCTCCTGGCGAGGAAAGTTCGGCGCCCGCAACTCCGTTCCGCGAGCGTGGTGGAACACGAACACAGAAAGGTACGACCGAAGACAGTCAACCATGAGATCCCGCCGGCAGTCGAGCGGAAGAATGCGGCGAGTCGCACTGCTACCGTCAGCGAGGTCGCGATCACAGGGGGTTTCCCGTGCCTGAACCGCTGCTGGTCTCCGTCGCCGCCGCGATCGCCTCGCGGGCCGTGGCCGGGCTGTACGAGCTGGTCCGCGCGAGGTTCGCCGACGACCCCGCCGCCACCGCGACCCTCACCGCCGCCGAGGGCGCGGCCGAGGGCTCGCCGCGGGTGGCGGCGTTGGGCGCGGCGTTGGAGCAGGTCACCGAGGTCGATCCCGGGTTCCGCGCGGCGCTGCTCTCGCGCCTGGAAGCGTCGCGGACCGGCCGGGTGACGAACCAGATCACCGCCACCACGGTCCGGGGGAACGTGCTGCAAGCGGGCGACGTGCAGGGTGGCGTGAACTTCACCTGACCCCGACGGGTGAAGATGGACGGGTGTACCCGCTCCACCTGCCCCAGTCCCGCTTGCTGTTCTTCTTCGTCGGCCTGGTGCTCGCGTTCGTCTGCATCCGGATCAGCGTCCGCCTGATCCGGGCCAAGGTGCGCTGGTGGCCGGGCAACCTGACGCCCGGCGGCACGCACATCCACCACGTCGTGCCCGGCGCCGTCTTCATGATGCTCGGCGGCGTGATCGGCCTGGCCGTGCCGGACGACCAGCACGGCTGGCGGGTCGCCGCGGCCGCGTTGCTCGGCGTCGGCACGGCGCTGGTGCTCGACGAGTTCGCGCTGATCCTGCACCTGCGCGACGTGTACTGGACCAAGGACGGCCGGCTGTCCGTCGACGCCGTCTTCCTGGCCATCGGGATGACCGGCCTGCTGCTCCTCGGCGCCCGGCCGCTGGGCTACGACGAGTTCTACGGCGAGGGCATGGCCGTCCGGGTGCTGGTCATCCTGGTGAACCTCGGGTTCGCGATCGTGGCGCTGCTCAAGGGCAAGGTGTGGACGGGGCTGCTCGGCCTGCTGGTGCCGGTGCTGCCGGAGATCGGCGCGCTGCGGCTGGCCCGGCCGGGTTCGCCGTGGGCCCGCTGGCGGTACACCGAGGGCTCGCGCAAGCTGCGCCGGGCGTACCGCCGGGAGGCGCGCATCCGGCAGCCGCTGATCCGGGCGAAGATCCGCGTGCAGGAGTTCATCTCCGGGCGGCACGACGACGAGGAGGCCTAGGCGTCCGGCCGGCTGTCGTCCGGCTCGCCGACGCCACCACCGTCCGACTCGCTGCCGTCCGACTCGCTGCCGTCCGACTCGCTGCCGTCCGACTCGCTGCCGTCCGGCTCGCCGACGTCGCTGGTCAGCCAGCGGACCGGACGCCCGGTGAACAGGACGAACGTGCCGCCGGGCGTGGCGGTCTCCGCCTCCGCGAACGCCCGCGCGTCCTCCTCCGGCATGTACCGGCTCCCTACCGCCCGCACGTCGTCCACCGACGGCGAACGGTCCGCCCGCTCGACCACGCACTCCGCGGTGACGTACTTGTACGGGTAGGTCGCCTGCTGCACGCACAGGCTGAACGCGCCGGCGCGCGCCAGCAGGCGCGTCTTGCGGGCCTTGCGGCCCTGCGTGCCGGTGAAGAACGTGATCCGGCCGTCCCGGTAGGCGTAGAAGACGGGCACGGTCAGCGGCGGGCGGTCGTCGGCGGCGACGGCGAGCACGGCCACGTGCGGCAGGCTCAGGAACTCGTCGCGCTCGGCGTCGGTCATCGTGCGGGTCACCGTGCCGGGACCTCGTACTCGTCGCGCAGGCGCAGCCACGCCATGGTGGGCGTCTGCGGCCAGCCGTCCGGCGAGTCCTCCCACGCCTCCTGCCGGCCGTACGGCGTGAGGTCGAGCAGGTTGAAGTCGAGGCGCAGCCGGTCGACGCCCCGCGACGTGGTGAAGTAGGTGCGGAACACCTCGTCGCCGTCGCGCAGGAACACGCTGAGCCCGAACCCGCCGCCCAGCCCCAGTTCGTCGTGGAACGCCTGGCCGGACGAGTACCACGGCACCGTCCAGCCCATCCGCTCGCGCACAGCGGCGATCTCGTCCCGCGGCGCGCGGGACATGAGGATCAGCGTGGTGTCGCGGGCGTTGAGGTGGACCTGGTCGCCGAGGTTGTCGGTGAACGAGCAGCAGCCCGAGCAGAGCCAGTCCTGGCCGGGCGCGAGCATGTGGTGGTAGACGACCAGCTGGCGGCGGCCCGCGAAGAGGTCCGCCAAGCCGACGACGGCGCCGTCCGGCGCGGTGAACGCGTGGTCGGCGCCGATCCGGACCATCGGCAGGCGACGCCGGCGGGCGGCCAGCGCGTCCAGCGCGCGGGTGAGCTCCTTCTCCTCGACGAGCAGTTCGTCACGGGCGGTCTGCCACTCCTGTGGCGACACAACGGGCGGTCGGGCCATCGCACACCTCCTGGGTTCCTTCAGGGAACCCACCGTAGCACCGAGCGTTCCCTGAGGGAACCCAGTGCGCTAGGGTGAGGTCGTGCAGCGAACCCGGTTCGGTGAGATGACCTGCTCGATCGCGCGCACCATGGACGTCATCGGCGAGCCGTGGTCACCGCTGATCCTGCGTGATGTGTACGTGGGCGTCTCGCGGTTCGACCAGATCCAGGAAGACCTCGGCATCTCCCGCAAGGTGCTCGCCGAACGGCTGAAGTGGCTGGTCGAGCAGGGGGTGCTGGAACGGCGCGAGTACTCGGCCAAGCCGCCGCGCCACGAGTACGCGCTCACCGCGAAGGGCACCGAGCTGGTCGACCTGCTGCTCGTGATGGTCCGCTGGGGCGACCGCTGGACGGCGGGCGAGGCCGGCCCGCCGGTCCTCTACCGCCACCACGCGTGCGGCCGGACCGGGCACGTCGAGCTGTGCTGCTCGGAGTGCGGGCAACCGATGGGGGCGACGGACATCGACGTCCTCCCCGGCCCCGGCTCGGCCTGACGCGCCGGCACGCGTTCGACGGCGGCCGGCCGCAACCGGACAGCGGTGTGCCCACCCGCCCCGGCGGTCGTACCTTCGCCGACGGGGAGACGACCACGTCGAGCGGGGGCCGGGATGGACGTGCACCACGCCGCGACCGTCCTGCGCAGGGCGGCGGGCGACGGGCGGGAGGCCACCCGCCGGGGCGGGTTCGTGCTGCTGTGCGCGGAGTGCGGCGGAACCGTCGACCTGGGCCTCGGGCCGCTCTACGCCTGCACGACGTGCGGGAAGGCGCGTGCGCCGGCGCACGTGGTGCATCGCGAGCTGCAAGCGCTCGTCTGGGCGAAGTGGGGCGATGCCGCGTGGCGCGCGCGGTGGTACCCGGTGGCGTTCCGGGAGGCGGAAGCCGAGATCGGCGAGGCGTGCGCCGTGCACGACTGGTGCCGGGACTCCCGGCATCGGCGACGCGTGGCCCGCGCGCTGCGCTCGACCCGGTCCCCCGGTCCGGAGTGGTGCCTCCACCTCCTCGGGCGGCGCACGGTCGAACTCGTCGGCCGACGAGCGCTCCTCGCGCCGCTGATCGGCCACCCGCCGCCACCGGACGCCCCGCACCTGTCCGAGCTGAGGGACGTCGCGCGGCGCTTGTCCGAGCGGTACCCCCGCGTGGAACGCCGCCCGAACCGGTGGCCGTGGTCCCAGCGGGACGACGACGTCACGCGACTCCAGGACCGCCTGTGGCAGCTGCTCGCCGTGCCGGCCTGGCGCGGCGCCGATCCGCACGCGTTGTGGGAGCACGCCGTGCTGGCCGAGGACTGGGGCGCCTCCTCGCCGCGCTCGCAGGTGACGAGGCGTCGCGTGCTCGTGGCGGACGCGGTCGGGGACCGGCGCCTGGTGCTGGGCCCGGACCGCGCGGGCGCGCCGCGCGTCCGGGTCGTGCCCCGGCCGGAGCCGCGGGGCTGGGCGCCCCGGTAGGCCCCGCCTCAGTTCACCAGGATGCCCAGCTCGGCGCAGTCGTCCGCGACGTCGCCGGCGCACAGGTCCACCGGCTTGACGACGCTCTCCGCCACCAGCGCCCGGACCTTGTCCCGGGTGATCAGGTCCGCGCCGAGCAGCACGGACTTCACGTCCCGCTTCGAGACGAGGTCGCGGGTGTTGCCGGTGGCCAGGTCGTCGGCCCCGCTGAGGTCGCCCTTGGCCACCGCGATGGCCAGCCGCGCCGCCGCCTCGGCCTCGTCCCGGATCGGCTTGTAGACCGTCATGCACTGGTCGCCGCGCAGGATCGCCCGCAGGCCCTCGACCGTGGCGTCCTGACCGGTCACCGGCACCTTGCCCGCCAGGCCCTTGGACTTCAGCACCTCGATCGCCGCGCCGGCCAGGCCGTCGTTCGCGGCGACGACGCCGTCCACCTGACCGCCGTTGGCGGCGAGCATCTGCTCGAACGCGGCCCGCCCGAGCACCGGGTCCCACTTCTCCACCGGCCGGCTGTCCACCAGCTTCAGCGCGCCGGTGTCGTACTTCGGGCCGAGCTTGCGGCGCTGGCCGTCGAAGAACAGGGTCGCGTTGTTGTCCGTCGGCGCGCCCTGGAGCTCGATGATCCGCGCGCCCGGCCGGTCGCCCAGGCACTTCAGCAGACCTTCGGCCTGCAACTCGCCCACGTTGAGGTTGTCGAACGAGACGTAGTAGTCGGCCGCGCCGCCGAGGCTGATCCGGTCGTAGTTGATGACGGGGATGTTCGCGGCCTTCGCCTTGCGCTCGACCTCGGCGCCGCCCTCGGGGCTCAGCGGCGTCGTCATGAGCACCGCGACGCGGTCGGCGATCATCTGGTCGGCGATGCTCGCGAACTTCGCCTCGTCGCCGTCGGCGTTCTCGACCACGCCGTCGACGCCCGCGAAGTTCAACGCCTGCAAGAGGAGCGGCGCGTCCTGCTCGTCCCACCGGGCTGACGACTCGCGGTCCGGGAGGATCACGCCGACCACCGGTTTCGGGGCCCGGCTGCCCGTCGGCGGGGCCAGCGGGTCCACCGGTGTCCCGCAGGAGGCGACCAGCAGGACGAGCAGGCCGCAGGACACGGCTCTGGGTAGCCTTCGCATTCGCCAACCCCTTGCGCGGCACATCGACGTCTACAGCGGAAAAACGGAATGTTGCGGAATTCCATCCCTCGGGCGGCGGGTTCGTCAAGACGTAGCAACCCCGCAGCTCCAAATGGTCCGCGTCATTCGGTCGGGTGACCTCCCGGAACATCGAACACGCTGGTCGAACCGTTACCCGGGCCCTAATCACCCTCCGCACCCACTCGGCTACGGATGCGGCACGTGCGAAAGAGGGCTACCCGTTCAAGCGATTTATGTGCGAAGGTGTCGCCTGCCGAACCATGGCAGAGGTGTGTGAGGAGAAGCAGCGTGAGAATCATCCCCGCAGCGCTGGTGGCCGCGGCCGCCGCGGCACTGCTCGCCCTGGGCGCCGGACCGGCCGCCGCCGAACAGGCCACGCCGGACCACACCGTCGCCGCCGGCAGTTCGCAGTCGTTCGCGCAGGCCCCGTCGGACGACCTGCAGGACAACCGCGACATGTAGTCAGCCGAAAATCCCCGCTCCCCGGTGAACCGGTGGGCGGGGATTTTCGCGTGCGCGCGACCGGGCGGGAACCCGGCCGCGCGGCCCGCTCAGCCGAGCGCGGTGCCCAGCGCCTGCCAGTCGAGGACCGGCGCGGCCAGGTCGCGGATCGCCGCCAGCAGCCCCAGCCGGGCCCGCCGCACGTCCGCGTCCTCGGCCATGACCAGCACCTCGTCGAAGAACGTGTTCACCGGCGTGGTCAGCCCGGACGCGGCGGCGGCGAACGCGGCCAGGCCCGTCACGCCCGCCGGCACGTCCGCCACGGCCTTGTGCAACGCCACCTCGGCGGGCTCCACGAGCGCCTGCGGGTCGTAGTCGCCCGCGGTGTCGGCGGGCACGATCCGCCGCACCCGCTGCAACGCGGCGACCAGCGCGGCGAAGTCCGGGTTCCCGGCCAGCTCCGTCAGCTCGGTCAACGTCGTGTCGGCAACGGCCGGCGCGTCGGCGAGCGGCAGCACGGCGTTGACGAACCGGTGGTCGTGCCCGGCGTCCAGCAGCTGCTGCTCGTACCGCCGCACGGCGAACTCGCGGGCCGCGTCCAGCGCGTCCGCCGACACGTCGAGCCCCTGCGCGCCCACCTCCTGCGCCGCCAGCGACAACGCCCTGGTCAGCGTGATGCCCTTCAGCCCGGGGAACGCGCGCAGCACGCTCACCGCGCCCAGCGCCGCCCGCCGCAGCCCGAACGGGTCGGAGCTGCCGGTCGGGTTGGCCCCGATGCCGAACAGCCCGGCCAGCAGGTCGAACCGGTCGGCCAGGGACAGCAGCGCGCCGGGCGTGGACGACGGCAGCGCGTCGCCCGCCGAGCGCGGCAGCTCCATCTCCCACAGCGCCCGCGCGACCTCCGGCGTCTCCCCCGCCCGCTCGGCGTACTCGCGGGCCATCACGCCGGCCAGGCTGGACAGCTCGATCACCATCTGCGAGCCGAGGTCGAACTTGGCCAGCTCGCCCGCCCGCGCCAGGGTGTCGTCGGCCGCGCCGACCACATCGGCGAGCCGTCCCGCGAGCGCCGCGATCCGGCCCGCGCGGTCGGCCATCGAGCCGAGCTTGTCGGCGAACGTCAGCTTCTCCAGCCCTGCCTTCATGTCCGCCAACGGCGTGCGCAGGTCGGCGCGCCAGAAGAACGCGGCGTCCTCGTACCGGGCGCGCAGCACGGCCTCGTTGCCCGCGCGGACCAGGTCGACGTCCACCTCGCCGTTCGCGACGGCCACGAAGTGCGGCAGCAGCGAGCCGTCCGCGGCGCGCACCGGCAGGTACCGCTGGTGCTTGCGCATCACCGTGGTGAGGATCTGCGCGGGCAGCTCCAGGTAGCGCTCCTCGAACGAGCCGAGGATCGGCGTCGGCCGCTCGACCAGGTTGGTGACCTCGTCCAGCACGCCGTCGAAGTCCACGACGCCGCCGACGGACGCGGCCAGCTCCTCCGCGCGCTCCACGATGGCCGCACGGCGGCGTTCCGCCGACGCGTCGATCCCGTGCCCGGCCAGGAACTCCAGGTAACCGTCCGCCGTGGACACCTCCACGACCGGCGTGGCCGCGGTGCGGTGCACGCGCGTCTTCGGCTCGGCGGCCAGAGTGGACACCGCGACCGGCACCGGCGTCCCGCCGAGCAGGGCGAGCAGCCACCGGATGGGGCGGGTGAACGACAGCTTCGGGTCGTTCCACTTCATGTTCTTCTCGGCGCGCAGCTCGGACACGACCTCGCCGAGGAGCCCGCTGAGCACCTCGACCGCGCCGCGACCGGGGTCCGTGCGCACGAGGGCGACGTGCTCGACGCCGTTCTCGGTGACGCGGCCCAGCGCGGCCACGTCCACGCCCTGGCCGCGGGCGAAGCCCTGCACGGCCTTCGTCGGGTTGCCGTCGGCGTCGAACGCGGCGGACACGCGCGGCCCGCGCACGGTCTTCTCGGCGTCCGGCTCGCGCGGCGCGACGTCCGGCACGAGCACCACGATTCGGCGCGGCGTGCCGTGGACCTCGACCGCGCCGTGCGCCAGCCGGGTCGCGCCGAGCTTGTCGGCGACGGCCTTGCCGACCGCCTCGACGGTCCGGGTGACCTCGGCGGGCGGCAGCTCCTCGGTGCCGATCTCGAACAGCGCCGTGCTCGGCTCGCCGACCTCGGCGAACGTCGTCGGCAAGGTCGCCGCCGCGGGCGCCTCGGCGATGCCGAGCGGGTGGCCCAGCTCCTCGCGGCGGGCGGCCCACAGCTGGGCGACCTCGCGGGCCAGGCCGCGCATCCGCCCGAACGCGCGGGCCCGCTCGGTGGTGCTGATCGCGCCGCGGGCGTCGAGCACGTTGAACGTGTGCGAGCACTTCAGCACGTAGTTGTGCGCGGGCACGGGCAGGCGCGCGTCGAGCATCCGGCGGGCCTCCGAGGCGTACTCCTCGAACAGCCGCTTGTTCGCCTCGACGTCGGCGTCGTCCAGGTAGTAGCGGCTCATCTCGTACTCGGCCTGGCCGAACGCCTCGCCGTAGGAGATGCCTGGCGCGTAGGCGATGTCCTTGAAGTGGTCGACGCCCTGCAGCGCCATCATGATCCGCTCGATGCCGTAGGTGACCTCCACCGACACCGGGTCCAGCGACATGCCGCCCGCCTGCTGGAAGTACGTGAACTGGGTGATCTCCAGCCCGTCCAGCCACACCTCCCAGCCGAGGCCCCACGCGCCGAGGGCGGGCGAGGCCCAGTTGTCCTCGACGAACCGCACGTCGTGCGCCCGGACGTCGATGCCGAGCGCTTCGAGGCTGCCCAGGTAGAGCTCCTGGGGGTCGCCCGGGTCGGGCTTGAGGATGACCTGGAACTGGGTGTGGGTCTGCAACCGGTTCGGGTTCTCGCCGTACCGGGCGTCGTCGGGCCGCACGCTGGGCTCGACGTAGGACACGCGCCAGGGCTCCGGACCCAGCACCCTCAGCACGGTGGCCGGGTTCAACGTACCGGCGCCGACCTCGGTGTTGTACGGCTGCACGACGACGCAGCCCCGTTCGGTCCAGTACCTGGTCAGCGCGAGCAGCGCATCCTGCATGGTCAGCACGGTGGCAGTCTACGAACGCCGGGGTCGTGACCTCACAATCGGGTAACCGTCCTGGTCAGCCCGCCCGTCGGGCGGTATCACCACGTCCGGGCCCGAGCCTGTGCCAGGCTGATGACAACCCGGACCGACCGTCATGCGTCCTTGGTGGCGAACCCGGGTACATGGGAGGAGTGGGAGTGGACAACCGGCCGCCGAGGCCAGGCGAACCCGACGGGTTCCGCAGGCGACCTGTTCCACCTCGGAGTCCTTCCGCAGGTCAGCCGCCGCGTGGCCAGGAGCCGCCGCGGCGTCCGGAACCACGGGAACGGCTGGACCCTCCGCCCCGCCGCACGCCCGGGCCCCCGACCGGTGAACGCCGGGCGCCCGGCGA